>JBBIQC010000042.1:633-15260 GCA_037442585.1 Oscillatoriales cyanobacterium bin_317 | reverse complement strand
CCCTGGCGGAACCGTTCAAACAGCTTCTTCTGGTCAGCGGGGGGAATGCCACAGCCCGTATCCTGGACTTCGATCGTCACCCAGGCATTGCTGGTATCCGCATCACTCAAGGATTTGATCGGTGCGCCAATCAAGCGAATCTCAATGCTGCCCTGTTGCGTGAACTTAATCGCGTTGTTGACCAGATGGGATACGAGGCGGCGGAGTTCCATGCGATCGCCCATCACTGTTGTGACTCGTTTGGGGCCAGCTTCTGGAGCCAGGTTTACGGTCAATTGCAGTCCTTTATCTGCCGCCAGGGGAGACAGTTCCTGAGCTACGTCTCGGATGATCTGACTCAGATCGCAGGGAGCAAACTTGAGATTTTTGTGGCCGGCATCGTGGCGATAGACTTCCAAAATGGTGTTGACCATTTGCAGCAAATTCTGATTGTTCTGGATCATAGTGGCGATCGCTTCATCCATGTCTGAGGAAGTTGGCCCAAAGGCTTCCTGCTGGAACAGCGTAAGCATCCGATCAGCAGCGATGAGGGGAGTTCGCAGATCGTGGGTGAGGCGATAGACAAAATCTTCCCGCTCCCGGCTGAGGCGTTCTCGTTTTTGATTGGCCAACTCGATCGCCCGTTCAGCCTCATACAAGCGCAACGCATTCCGCAGGACATAACTTAAGGTGTCTGCAGACACTTTGGATTTGGATAAATAATCTGTTGCCCCAGCTTTCATCACATCCACGGCGATCTGTTCATCGCCCTGGCCAGTCAACACGATTAAAGGAATTTTGACTCCCTGCTGACGCAGATCTTGCACTAAGGCCAGCCCGTCTTGATCAGGCAATCGATAGTCTAGAAAAACGCAATCAAACTCTGCTTCTTTTAAAGTAACGATCGCAGTGCCATAATCACGGGCTTCCAACAGATCTACAGAGAAACCAGCGGATTTAAGGGCACGGCGTACTGCCAGTCGATCTACCTCATCATCATCTACAACTAAAATCTTTAAGGTCTCTTCCATAGCAGCAAGTATGGCTCAGCAGAAGTTTAAACCAAGTCCAGCTAGAGAACGGTCGTTTTCCGATCAGAGAAACTCCGGTTCTGGGCTTGGACAAGGTTTAATGTGTTTTTTTAACTCAACCAGAATCATCCCACAGGTACCTAAATAATAAACAGAAAGCCCTAGCAGGGCAGTTCGCATAAAGCCCAATATTTATTCAACGTTGCCATGACTTCGGCAAAATTAATAAAGGTCACGGGTTTGAGAATATATCCAGCTACGTTTAAGTTGTAGGCTTCAATGCGATCGCGATCTTCATTAGAAGTGGTGAGTACTACAACAGGAATATTTCGTAATACTGGATCCGATCGGAGTTCTTGCAAAAATTCCAGCCCACCCATCTTGGGCATATTGAGATCCAGCAAAATTAAACGACGAGTTGGGGGCACCGCTGGCACAGCAGGATTTTCCCCCCGTAATAAGGCTAATGCTTCTAGACCGTTAGCAGCCGTATACAGCGGATTAGTAATATTGTTGCGCTTGAATGCTCGTTTGACATTCATCACATCGACTTCATCATCCTCAACCAGCAGGACATTAATTAACCGATCTTCCATGAGCTTTAATCAACAATTTGTTTTATTAAGGAATGTTACGCACGCTACAACCATTCTAGCTACAGATTTTGCAGCGCTGCCTCAACCATAAGAAGGATACATTCCTGGTGTTCAATGTGTTCAAGAGATAGCTTCAGACGGTTTAGGCCAGGTGAAATAGAAGGCTGCGCCTGCTCCTTTGGCGGACTCTACCCAAATATCGCCCCCTTCAAACTCTACAATTTTTTTGACGATCGCTAACCCCACCCCTGTACTTTCTTTGGTATCCCGTGCTTCCAGGGTTTGAAAGATGACAAAGATTTTCTCATGGAAAGCCGGATCAATGCCGGGGCCATCATCAGTGACGCTAAATTCATAGCGATCGCCCCGATCCTGCACATCAATTCGGAGATGGCCATCGCAACGATCGTGATGCTTGATGGCATTGCTGATTAAGTTGGCAAAGACCTGTCGCAGAAGAAGCCGTTTAGTATGCAGGACAGGCATATCAGAAGCGATTTCGATCGTGAAGGTGTCTGGTGGCGCGAGGGAATCAATTACTTCTGCCAGTAAGGCTTTGACTGATACCAACTCAACTTCAACCTGTTTCCGTCCAGCGCGGGAGTAATCCAGCAAGCCATTGAGCAGTGCCTCCATCCGTAACACTCGCCCCCGCAGCAGTTTCATCTGGTGTTGATTTTCGGCTGGCAGTTGGCCCTGCAAGTCTTCCTCAATCCATTCCGACAGGTTGGCGATCGCCCGTAGCGGGGCTTTCAAGTCATGGGAAGCGACATAGGCAAATTGTTCCAGTTCCCGGTTGCGGTCTTCCAGGGTAGCATTCGTTTGCGTTAGGATTTCCGTGAGACGGGCCAGTTCATTGGCTCGATGCTGCAGTTTTTCCTGAGTTTGCTGCACTTCAGTCATGTCCCGAATGATTACTACCAGACGGCGATCGTCCAATTGCACATGACTAATGGATAGGGCTACGGGAAAGGTGGATTGATCTCGACGCACTCCCCGTGCTGTCTGAGTATGGCTGGAGGCAGGGAGATTGGGAGAAGGAACAGAGGCCGATAGCAGGGCAGAGGATGGGAGCAAAGGAGTAGTAAATAACCGATCGGGAGGAGCGCCGATCACCTCTGCGGGATCATAACCAAACATTTCAGATGCTGTCGGGTTAAAGATCTCAATCTTGTCGTCTGCGTCCAGAATGATCACGCCATCGACCACACTACTGACCAGCGCCTGGAGTAAAGATTTACTCTCCCGCAGTCGTTGTTCCCGATCGGTCAAGTTTCGGTCAAGTTGAGTAAATAAGTACAGGGCCGCCCAAAATCCTAAAACACTGATGACACTGGTTAACAAAATCGCCAGGGCCGTAGCCTGTTGCACTTTCTCCCGTTGAGTCAGGAGATCAGCCTTGTGTTCCTGTTCCTCTTGCTGGAATTTTGTGGTTATCGATCGCAAAGCATCCATCTTGCTTTTGCTCTTATAGATGTGCTGTTTGATTTGAGCAGATGGGGTTCCAGCTTGGGGTTGAGCAGCGATTTCACTGAGTAGTTGCTGAAAAATGGCCTGATTTGTTCGGATCAGGTCTTCAATCTCTTGTAGCTCTTGCAACTGTTGGGGATTTTCTACCAGCAACTGTCGCAGCCGCTGCAACACCGGATCAAGGCTGGTTGCATATCTCCGATAAGGATCCAGAAAATCTGGGTTTTGGGTGATGGTATAACCTCGTACTCCCGTCTCAGCGTTGATCATGCCACTCAACAAGCCAGCGCTTTCCTGAATAATTTTGTCACTGTGTTCAATGCGACGACGCACGTTCAAAAGGCTCTCCCGTGACCAGACCCAGGCTCCTAGCGTAATTAGCAAACAGAGGGCTGGGATCGTAATCACCACAGCCCCACGGTAACGGACAGGTAGGGCTGCCCAGGATGCCCGAATCGATTGGATGGAAAACCGCTGCATACCAATCCATCTTTCCAGCAAAACTTTGGGCTGTTCTCTGCCGAAAGGCATAGACCTAAAGTAGGATCTTTTAAAAAGACCCACAATTAGCACTTGTGCCAAACAGTAAATTCTGCCACTTGTTGTCCATCATCGCTTGACCTCGAGCGGTTAGCCGTTTTGAATATAAACCTTGTCCAAGTCCAGAACCGTAGTTTCTCTGATCGGAAAACGACCGTTCTCTAGCTGGACTTGGTTTAAATCTCTTCCCTGGTGATGATGACTGAGTGGCTTCTTGTATGTTGTGGGGGAATGGGAGCTATGTCTGAGATGCGCATAACCTTAATCGAAGACCATGATCTAACCCGCTTAGGATTGCGGGCTGCTTTGAAGCGCCAGGAAGGGATAGATCTGATTGGAGAGGCGGCTAATGGCATACAAGGGTTAGAACTGGTAGAAACGACCCGTCCCGACATTGCCATTGTGGATATCGGCTTACCTGACATGGACGGGATTGAATTAACCCGTAAAATTAAGCAGTTTCAGACGGTCAAGGGAGAGTCCGACGTTAAAGTTCTCATCCTGACAATGCATGACCGGGAGGATCTGGTACTGGCTGCTTTTGCGGCTGGTGCAGATTCTTATTGCATGAAAGATATCAGCACCGATCGCCTGGTAAAAGCGCTGCAAGAAACCTATGAGGGCCACTCCTGGATCGACCCTGCGATCGCGACGATTGTGTTGCGGCAAGTGCGTCTCCATGCCCAGTCTGAGCCTGTTGAGAAAACCAAAACGGTTGAAATTGAAGCGCTGCAGCCGGAGTTAGAACAGGCCCTGCAAGAATCGCCTCTGACAGAGCGGGAAATGGAGATTCTGGAACTCATTGTCCAGGGCAGCAGCAATGTGGCGATCGCAGAGAAACTCTTCATTTCCATGGGAACGGTCAAAACCCACGTTCGTAACATCCTGAACAAACTGTGTGTGGACGACCGCACCCAGGCCGCTGTCGTTGCTCTGCGATCGGGTCTGGTGTCCTAAATTCCTGCACCGCGATCGATGGAAGCCATTTGTTCTTCGTGCTTGGCGATCGCCCAGACCGCATGAATGCTGCCAGGAACCCAACCCAGCAAGGTCAGCAAGATATTAATGATCAATGTTGGCCCTATTCCGAAGGTCAGAAACACTCCCAGAGGGGGCAGCACAATTCCGAGAATCAAGCGCAGGATTTTCATAATGCTCTTTTATTCCGTTTCAACTCAGCGATTCATCATTGGCTTATTCTCTCGCTCCCCAATTCAATGTACCTCTATCCCAGGGGCGAGTTTGGAGGGAGTTAAGAGTGGATCGTCATTGGTCATTGGTTGACTAGCAAGAACAAATGACCAATGACAGATGACCAATAACCCCTCACATCCACTTCTTCCCCACGATAGACAAGCGTTAGAACCCTGGGTAGAGGACAAATGCTGGAGCCTGTCTGGATAATCTCTAACGAAAGGACAACCTTAATGCACTAACTATCACAGCTATGGTACAAACTCCACCGTCTCAAAAATCCCTCGCACAGTATCAGGTTGAAGATCCGCAAGCTCAGGTGGAGGCCATTATTGAAACTCCTCCGACAGAAACTGAAATTGACCTGGAGTTTCTCTACACTCGCGATATTGAGTTTCGGCAGGAAACGATTTATTTCATTGTCGTCGATCGCTTTTTTGATGGCGATCCCAATAACAGTGAAGGGCCAAATCCAGAACTGTATGATCCCGAAGGCCAGGATTGGGGCAAATATTGGGGCGGCGATTTGCAAGGCGTGATTGCCAAGCTGGATTACCTGAAGAACATGGGCGTGACGGCAATCTGGCTGACACCTTTGTTTGAACAGGTAGAAGCGTTATTTATTGAACAAGCTGCCATTCATGGCTATTGGACGAAGGATTTCAAGCGGATTAATCCTCGCTTTATCGGTGAGAATGAAGAGCCATCGTTGAATAAAACCCAGAAAACGCGCAACACCACCTTCGATCGTCTGGTAGAAGAACTGCATAAGCGCAACATGAAACTGATTCTGGATATTGTGTGTAACCACAGCAATCCAGATTTCAGTGGGAAGAAAGGCGAGCTATATGATGATGGCGTGAAGATTGCTGACTTCAATGACGATCAAAATAACTGGTATCACCACTACGGCGAAGTCACAAACTGGGAAGATGAGTGGCAAGTGCAGAACTGCGAATTAGCCGGTTTAGCCACCTTTAACGAAAACAATAACGACTATCGGGATTACATTAAATCAGCAATCAAACAGTGGCTCGATCGCGGTGTCGATGCCTTGCGCGTGGATACGGTGAAACATATGCCCATCTGGTTCTGGCAGGAATTCACCGGGGATATGTATAAGCACTGTCCCGATGTGTTTATTTTTGGGGAATGGATCTACAGCAGTCCTTTTGATGACCGATCGGTGGAATTCGTCAATGAATCGGGGATGTCGATTCTGGACTTCGGCCTCTGTGTGGCAATTCGGGGTGCCCTGGCACAAGGGGCAGCAGGCGGCTTTCACGAAATTCAGAATGTCCTGGATCTGGATTATCGCTACAAGAGTGCCACGGAACTGGTGACGTTTATCGACAATCACGATATGGCCCGCTTCCAGAGCCTGAACCCTGATCCGGCCATGCTGAAAGTGGCGATCGCGCTGATCATGACCTGTCGCGGCATTCCCTGCGTCTACTACGGTACAGAGCAGTATCTCCATGACGACACCAACGGTGGCAATGATCCCTACAACCGTCCGATGATGACTAACTGGGATCCGGAGAGCGAAATCTATCGCACGATTCGCCTGCTGTCCGGGGTGCGTCGCTTAAATCCAGCCGTGGCGATGGGCGGTCACTGGCAGCAATACATTACGCCTGATGTCTACTGCTATGCCCGCAAATATCGGGATTCTGTCTGCTTCGTGGCCTTGAATCGCGGTGTCGCCACCACCCTGTCTGAAGTTGTGACCTGCCTGCCGGATGGGGAGCATACCTGTGTCTTAACTCGCCGCAAGGTTGAAGTGATGGATGGTAAGATTCATCATCTGCATCTGGAAGATCGGGATGTTTTGGTGATCAGTCATGTAGGCGATCGCGTGAAGGGACAGACAATCGTCCGGGCGCAACTAAATGGCGTACACACACAACCGGGAGAAACGATCGTGGTTGTTGGCGATTGTCCCGAATTGGGCAACTGGGATATCAGCAAAGCCTTTCCCCTGGAGTATGTCAACAATAGCACCTGGTTTGGGGAAATTCCCTTTAACGAGAGTGCAGGTTCCCTGATTACCTATAAATATGTGCTGCTCCGGGAAGGCACCTCTCCTCTGAGAGAAAATATTGTGCCCCGTCGCTGGTTTGTGGCCAGTGAAGGTACGGTGAAATGGCGGGATACCTGGGCTTCTGGGCGAGAGTCTTAATTGCAGGGGAGGCAATACATCTTTAGTAGGGGCGAATGACCGTTCACTCCTACTTTGGTTCCGATTCTCCCGGTTCAGCCACTGTTTTCAGTTTGTTATGAAACTCAGACGGCTCTAAAGCTGGGACAAACTGTTCGATCGCCTTGGAACTGGTACAAAACTGCAGCCAGTCAATTTGATACAGCCGACTCAGCAGCAACCGCATCCTGGGTTTGAGTGCATGAGCCGCTAAACCGGAACTAAGGGCAAAGACGACTCCTTCTTTGAACTCTTTGAACTCACGCTCTGGATCCGGCTCTGGCTTATCTGATTGATCCGATGTCGGAGGGTGGAGCTTGAATTCAGGTGATTTTAGTCCGGCAGTAGGAGAATTCCTGACTTCAGCGATGGTGCTTACGGGTGGTGGGCTACCACTGCTGATACCGTTGCCTGACTCCTCAATAATCCGAATTTGAGACAGTTTTAGTGAAGGAATTTCTGTCAAGCGCTTTAATTTAGAAGCCGCCCTGACACTGGGTAATTCCAGGAGCATTTCTCGGTAGGACTGGATCGGCTTGGGAGATAATGCGGCGACGGGTGGCTCCTCTACTGGGGGAGGAGACTGAACCGCAACTGGCAGATTACCACCCACCAGGCGCTCAAACTCACCGTTAAAATGACAGATCGTTTGACCTCGACGTTGCCACAACGCTAATATCTGATTCACGGAAACAGTTTTGTACCGTCCCTGATACAGCGCTTCAATAATGGCCTGCACAATCATTCGGGCTGAATAGCGCTCCAACCACTCTGCCATCTGTTCCTCGACGGTGTACGTAGTCAGTTCAAACCCGTAGTAACGCAACAAACATAAGGCGTGCTGCGCTTCAGGACTACTAATAGAGGTTTTCACTTGATCTGGCACTTCCGTCATACGTGTTTGCGGCCACAGGGGGGGGGAGTGAAGTCAATGACTCCGTGGCGTGCAGAAAAGCGAACGCTTGAATCAAGTGTAATCGAATATCTGGTAGTGTTGAATGATGGACATTTCTACTTTGCCCCTCCGCGACCAGTTACATCCTGCCCTTCGATCGCTGGCAGATGCGATCGAAGCCTCCTGGCATCGCCATCTTGACCTTTCTCCCTATCCTTTACCCGCTGAGTTGGGTTACGTGGAAGGACGATTGGAAGGCGAAAAACTGACGATCGAAAATCGCTGTTATCAAACTCCTCAGTTCCGTAAGCTCCACCTGGAACTGGCGAAAGTGGGAACCAATCTGGATATCTTACATTGCGTGATGTTCCCCCGTCCTGACTATGCCTTGCCCATGTTTGGCGCGGATCTGGTTGGCGGACGAGGCCAAATCAGTGCCGCGATCGCCGATCTCTCTCCTACCAGTCCCGCTCGCACCTTACCAGCGGGTTATCAATCTGCCCTGAGCCAGTTTCCCGCACCCACCTTTTCTCAACCTCGTGATTTGCCGCCCTTGGGAGACATTTTCTCCGACTTCTGTCTGTTTATTCGTCCGACAGATGCCACAGAAGAGGCCGCTTTTGTTGATCGCGTGTCAGCATTTCTAGACATTCACTGCCAGCAGGCGATCGCAACCCGTCCTACCCCGGAACAAACTCCTGAAATTCTCGCAGGGCAGCATAACTACTGCACCAAACAACAACAAAACGACAAAACCCGCCGCGTTCTGGAAAAAGCTTTTGGCAAAGAATGGGCCGATCATTATATGACGACAGTTCTGTTTGACCTGGCGGAGGGTGAGAGTTAAGAGTTGAAAGTTAAGAGTTGAGAGTAGGAATTTTGGATTTTTGTCCTTTGCCAATGACCAATGACGAATGACCAAAACTTAACCTAAAGCCAACCTGGAAATTAACTTCTCTTGATCTGAGGGCTGTAGTCTAGGCGACATCGCTTCATAACGAGAGTTTTTTATGCTTCAGCCGACTCTTTCTTCTCCCAGCCAGCACTCCGATCCGCGTGAATTGTTGGAGGAACTGTATCAGGGACGCACTCTGCAGGGGTTCCGTGCTGGACAGTCCATTCCCATGAATCCCAATGATCTGTGGATTGTTTGCCGGGGAGTGGTACAACTCAATACCCTCTACCCAAATGGCGATGAAGCCCTGCTAGGTTTGGCTTGTCCCTCGATGCCCTTTGGTCTGCCAATTTCCCTGATTTATCCCTACCAGGCGATCGCTTTGTCCGATGTTGATTTAATGAGTCTGACCCTGGCAGAGTTGCAACAACATCCTGGCTTGATGCAGGAATTCTTTCAGCACCTGGCGCGGCGATTACGGCAAGCAGAGGCGATGTTAGCAATGGCTGGTTGTCGTCGAGTTGAGGATCGATTACGGCAATTTCTGTTGTTACTCCAGATGGAGGTGGGCCAACCTTCTCCTGAAGGGATGCGCTTAACTGTACGACTAACTCATCAACATCTCGCTAGTGCCATTGGTACCACGCGTGTTACTGTTACCCGACTCCTTGGCAAGTTGAGGGAAGAAGGTTGGCTGAAGTTGGATGGCGATCGTCACATCATCCTCCGATCAGCCCCTGCCCTGGTGTAAAGACGTTCCAGCGGAACGCCTCTACCGTTCACGTACCACGACCAATTCGTCTACCCGGCCAAATCCACCAAACCTGCCAGCATATCGGTTGGCATCCAGAGCGGATAATCTTTACAAATCACCGCTTCCTGCTGTTGCAGCTTTAGTGCTTGTTTGTAGCTGTAGATGGATTCAGTTGGATGTCCTAAAGATGCCAGAATTGCGCCACGGAAAATCCAGGCTTCTCGATTGTCGGGAGAGAGGCTGACAGCGCGATCGAAACTAGCCAGGGCGGATGGGTAGCGTCCCAGATGGGCCAGTACTGCTCCTTGAAAGATCCAACTTTGCAAGTGATTGGGCTGAATTCTTAAGGCAGCCTTGAAGCTAGCCAAAGCGGCTTCGTGATAACCCTGTTTCGCTAAGAGTTTGCCTCGAATGAACCAGATGTGGTGAATAGTTTGGGCTGTGGCCGAAGAATTGCTGATGTTGTGGGAAGCGGAACCGCTGTTTGAACTCAATTCCATCGTAGTAGAGGATGCTAAATCCATAGTGATGCTCCGCAAAAGACTGGGTTCACAAAATCAATTCGCTAGACTAAACGAAGATGCCCCAGGACGGCTACGATTGCATCCTTGATCCCTGACATCCCGGCAAAGGGCGTAAATGGGCCAACCTGGAATAAGCCGGATGGCTGAAATGAACCTTGTGTTCTCTCAAATTTTCTATTCCTATGATTGACCTCTATTATTGGACGACCCCTAACGGTCACAAGATTACCCTCTTTCTGGAGGAAACTGGGCTACCTTACACCTTGATTCCCATTAATATTGGCAAGGGGGATCAGTTCCAGCCAGACTTTCTCAAAATTGCGCCCAACAATCGGATTCCGGCGATCGTCGATCGTGCGCCTGCGGATGGCGGAGAGCCGATTTCCATTTTTGAGTCAGGAGCCATTCTGCTGTATCTGGCAGAGAAAACAGGCCAGTTCATTCCGGCAGATATGCGAGGACGGGTGGAGGTGTTGCAGTGGTTGTTCTGGCAGGTCGGGGGACTGGGGCCAATGGCCGGACAAAATCATCACTTCAGCCAGTACGCACCGGAAAAAATTCCTTACGCCATTAACCGCTATGTGAATGAAACCGGACGGCTCTATGCGGTGTTGAACAAGCGACTCAGCGATCGTCCCTTTATGGCTGGTGAAGAGTACTCGATCGCCGATATGGCCACCTATCCCTGGATTGTCCCCTACCAGAACCAGGGCCAGAACCTGGACGATTTTCCCCACCTGAAACGCTGGTTTGCAGCCATTCAAGCCCGTCCCGCGACCATTCGTGCTTACCAAAAAGCTGATGCCTTCAAAGATCAGGCACTCAATCCGAATGCCGTCCGCGACTTACTCTTTAATCAATCTGCTAAAACTATTCAAACTCCTTAGGGGCATACATTGAGATCGGACTGTGCCCAACAAATGTCTGATGCCAATTTCTCTCATGCTTGCCATAGTTGTCAGGCTTCTCTTGGGACATTATTGCTGATAGCGAACTTGTATTACACTGAAACGCCTTCCAACTCGTCTTCGGTAAGGTTGTAGAGTTGGCGCAGTTGTTCGAGCTTTTCGGGATCGGCATTCCAGAAGCCGCGACCGTGGGCTTCCAGCATTCGACCGATAATGTTGCGGAAGGCTTCCGGGTTGGCTTTCCGTAGTTTTTCTGCCATCTCTGGATCGAGGGCATAAGTGTTGGCGGCCTGATCATAAACCCAGGAGTCCTGAAAGTCTGCCGTGCCGCCCCATCCCAGCAGAGCGGTCATCCGTTGCGAGACTTCGTAAGCTCCACCGGAACCTTGAGCCACCATCGCGTCTGCCCATTTAGGATTCAGGAGCTTCGTGCGATATTCCATCCGCAGCAGGTCTTCCAATTTGCGGGGAGTGGTGTCTTTCGAAAAGCTTTCGATGAAGTTCGCCGTGACCTTTTGGCCCTGCTGTTGCTCGGCGGCTTTTTTGAGCGCTCCGGTGTTGGCGTAGTATTCCTGAATGTCCGTCAGTCCGTATTCCACGGAATCGATTTCTTGAACGACGCGGTTGGTCGTTTTCAGAAGGGTTTGCAGGACTTCGGGGCGAGCCTGCCCTTTGTCCTGCCGTCCATAACTGAAAGCGTTCCGTCCCTGCCAGGTTTGTGCCAGTTCCTCTCCCGATTCCCAGTTAGAAGCGACCACCTGATCATTGACCAGTGAGCCATAATCTCCAGCGGGATTGGAGAAGAGACGGGCAGAGGCATTGTCTACTCCCTGTGCTTTGAGCGCTAAGGCATGTTTGCGGATAAAGTTTTGGTCTTCCGGTTCATCCGCTTCTGCGGCAAGACGGAACAGATCGTCTAGCAATTCAATGACATTGACGAAGCTATCCCGGAAAATGCCCGACAGGTTGGCGAGAATGTCGATGCGGGGATGGCCGACTTCAGCCAGGGGTTTTAATTCATAGCGCACAATGCGTCCGGTGCCTTCTTTGACAGGTTCGGCTCCCACCAGTTCCAGCAAAATCCCCAGAGATTCGCCTCTGGTTTTGATCGCATCCAGTCCCCATAGCATGACGGCAACGGTTTCAGGATAGGTGTTGTGGTGTTCCTTCAGGTGTTGCTGAATGATTTTCTGGGCAATCTCCCGGCCTCGTTCATAGGCAGCCGGAGAGGGCATCCGGTAGGGATCCAGAGCGTGAATGTTGCGTCCGGTGGGCAATACTCCGGGGCCGTCTCGCAGTAAGTCGCCACCGGGAGCAGGAGGAATATATTCGCCATTAAGTCCACGCAGTAGGTTGGTGAGTTCGTCAGTGGTTTGGGAGAGGAGGGTACGAATGGCGATCGCATCCTCAATTTTGGAGTTTGGAGTTTGGATTTTGGATTCGGTAGTGAGTTCAGAATTAATAGTTTCAGGTTGTTCAACAATAGTCTGGATTAAGTCTTCCGGTAAGTCTTCTGCAAAATAAGCTGTGAGATAGGTTTTGAGTTGATCGGGATCAGGGGGTTGACCGAGGATGTGTAGACCGGAGGAGAACAGACGATTTTCCAGGACTTGTAGATAGTCGTAGAGTTTGACGAGATAACGGTTAAAGGATTGTTGGGTGAACAGGTTAATGTTTTCAACTGTGAACTCGATGCCCAACTGTCTGGCTTCTTCAAAGGGGCAATCGGCATAGAGGCCGGTGTCAATCACTTTTGTGCAGATGGCTTCTTTGAGGACGTAATTTTTGTCGGGATCTTCCCGGTATTCGCTGATCAAATCTCGCAGGGCAACCAGTTCTTTGTACAGACCAGCCCGACCGTAGGGGGGAACGTTGTGGGAAATCAGTACGCCGTAGCCGCGCCGTTTAGCCAGCATCGATTCGGAGGGATTATTGGCGGCATAGATGTAGAGATTAGGCAAATTTCCCAGCAGAATGTCTGACCAGGAATAGCCGGTGTTACCGAGGGGAGAACCGGGCAGCCATTCCACCGTGCCGTGCATTCCGAAATGCACCACAGCATGAGCTTGAAACTCTTCCTGCAACCACTTGTAGAACGCAGCGTATTGTGGATGGGGGGTTAAATCTCGCTCAAACATCAGCCGCATGGGGTCGCCTGAAATGCCTAACGGAGGCTGTACCCCAATCCAGACATTGCCCAGTTGTACGCCTCCTAGCAGGAATTGGTCTTCCAGGGTTTTGATCCCTGTGTCGGTGAGAGATTTCCAGCAGCGTTCGATCCAGTAAGTACGGAGGTAGCCAAGCCACTGTTCCAGGGTACGAACGGGGACAGTGGTGATGGGGCGATGGGATGAGGAGGTGATGAGATGATGGGATGAGGAATGAGGGTCTTTTTCACTGGTTATCCCATCAGCCCGCCAGCCCATCAGCCCTTGATCGGCTTTGCTGACTTGTTCGATCAAAGTTTCGCCGTCTTCGGGGAGGTCGCCCACGGTGTAGCCTTCGGCTTTGAGGGCGTGCAGCAGGTTGAGCAGGGATTTGGGGACGTTCAGCAGGGCAGCGGTTCCGGTAGCGCCATAACCGGGAGGGAAGCCGTAGAGAATGATCGCAATCCGGCGATCGCTCTTCGGAGTCCGGTGCAACTCAATCCAGCGTTTGAGGCGATTAGTGAGTCGCTGCACCCGATCGGGAATCAGGTAAATGCGATCGCCCACCAGACCACCCAGGGGAACCGTATCAATGGCTCCATCCAGTTCCGGTAAAGCATACAGCACCACGCTTTGCAGCCCACCGATTCCCTGCCGCGTCCAGGAATGGATGTCTTGAATCAGCAGAGGAGCGGCGACGAAATAGGGTACATTTTTGGCACTGAGAATGCGTTTAGCGACTTCCACCTGGCGTCCGGCTTCCATCGATCCGGCTGGCCCTCCCACCAGGGGAAAGCCGATCGTGGAGACGATCGCATCTACCTGTACCGCTTCACTGGATAGGGATGGTGTTTGATTAATTCCGGCCTGCCGCTGCTGTTGCTCATACTCCGTGGTCAACCAATCCCGCACCGCCACATGACCTTCTACTCCGTTAATGAAAATTGGCACGGGAATCAGCCCTGCCGCTTCAAAAGCCCGAATCAGTTGGGGGATATAGGGCTGCTGGGTGATGACGTGTTTGCGGTAGAGAAGCAGGGCGATGAGGGGGAGTTCTAAGTGTTGAGTTTTAAGTGTTAAGTTTTGAGTTTTAAGTGTTGAGTTTTGAGTTTCGGATTCTAACTGAGAACTTAAAACTGAGAACTTAAAACTGTAGTACCATTCCAAATACGCTCTCGGTGACTCAAAATACCCCGCATAATCGGGATGGAGCAGGCCCATGTTGGGGATTTCCAGGGGTGGGGGAATATCCCCGATCGCCAATCCCAAATATTTCTCGGCTAAAGTCCAGAACAGGGCGGCAACGTTATCGGCACCGCCCGCATTCCAGTAGCCATAGATGATCAGCCAGTTACGCAGATCTTGAACTTTGCCGATCGGGATGTATTTCAGGAGTTTGGGGCCAGTTTTGAGGAAGCTGAGATAGCCTGCCAGTTTGTCTTCTTCCCGATTGTTGGAGAATTTGCTGAGAATGAACTGAACGGGTTTGGGCAT
>JBBIQC010000042.1:0-573 GCA_037442585.1 Oscillatoriales cyanobacterium bin_317 | reverse complement strand
ATCAGTTCCAGGGCGGACTCAAAGACGAGGCGGATGGGAATGGATTGAACGCGATCGCGCAGCCACAGCACCTGATCATAGTCAAAAATCAGGCTGGCAAAGAAAACATCGGCTCCCTGAAGAGCAGTTTCAACCTTGACAGGATCAGCAGCCAAGTCGCGATCGCTGAACACCTGAATCTCCAGATCAGGACAACGCAATTGAGCCACTTCTGCCGCTTTGCGATATAAATCCGCATTGAAGGACTCAAATCCGGCAATCAAAACAATTCGCTTCATCTCCTCAGCCTCTTCTGGAGTTCCCCACCCCGATTCTAAAGCGATCGCACCCAGGCCCGGAAAGTTTGCTCTGCTTCTACTTCATCCTGTTGGGCCTGCGTCAGAAACTCGTACAGCTTCTCTTTGGGCACCTGGGGAAAGGTGGGACTGGTTTCCACTTCCTGATACTGCCCCTCCTGAAGGTGGTAAATTCGCCACACCTGCCCGTTATATCGCCAGAATTCTGGAACTCCCATGCTGGCATACAACTGCAGTTTATCGATATCAGTATGGGTAATATCCACTTCTACAACTA
>JBBIQC010000041.1:11890-15473 GCA_037442585.1 Oscillatoriales cyanobacterium bin_317 | reverse complement strand
ATTAAGTCCCACCGATGAAGAACGCCCAGTCTTAATCGGCCTGCAAGAAACTGAAACCGCAGGAGCCTATACGCTGGTACTCCGGTTTGACTCACCGTTGATGCCGCTGGAAGTCTGGCAACAGAAACAGGACAAACTCACCAATTTCTTTGGCCCTGGCATTCGCGTTGCACTCAGTCAACCAGAACCAGAACAAATTGATCTCGCCCTGATTGTCACACCCCAGGTTTCGGAACCCGCTGCATGATCAAGTTCACGGATGGAGCAGGAAAGGTGCTGCCGGATCCCCTTCTCAAGCCTGCGCAATGGAAAGTGTTGATCTGGATGATCGGAGGTGCTGTCACGCTGCTGTTGTTTTGCAGCAGTTTAAGACATGCCCTGTATCAATCCACCGCCTGGGATCTGGGAATTTTTGACCAGGCTGTATATCTGATCAGCCAGGGATTGCCCCCCATTTCATCGCTGATGGGATTTCACATCCTGGGTGATCATGCTGCCGTGATCTTCTATCCCCTGGCGCTGCTGTATAAGCTTTATCCCGATGTGCACTGGTTATTGCTGGTGCAGGCGATCGCGCTTTCCCTGGGAGCCTTGCCCCTGGTCTACCTGGCTCGTCTGGCCGGATTATCAGAAAGGCAAGCGATCGCCATTGCCGCCGCGTATTTGCTCTACCCGTTAATCTTCAATGTCAACCTGTTTGACTTTCATCCGGATGTGATTGCTGTACCGGCCTTGCTATGGGCTGTCCTATCTGCTCGATTGCACCGCTGGGTGGGATTCTGTCTGGCCGTGTTGCTGGTCTTAAGCTGTAAGGCACCCCTGGGACTGACGGTGATGGCAATGGGTTTGTGGCTGCTGCTGTTTGAAAAGCGACGCTGGCATGGGGCGATCGCAGTCATTCTGGGATTGGCCTGGTTCCTGACTGCCACCCAATTCATCATCCCGCACTTTGGAGCAGAAGCCGCCCCCTTAACTCGCCATCTGGGGCGTTACAGTTACCTGGGCACCTCCTTCTCCGATGTTGTCGTGAATCTCCTGCTGAAGCCGTGGCTGTTACTGGGCGGACTATTTACTTTCGATAACCTGGAATATCTGGCGTTGTTATTTCTGCCTGTACTCTGGGGATTGTCCTGGTTCACCCTCACCCCATTGATCGGAGCCATTCCTCCCCTGACGATGAATCTGCTCAGCACGGTGCAATTGCAGAAGGATCTGATCCATCAGTACTCGCTGCCGATTCTGCCCTTTCTATTCCTGGCGGTAATTCTCACCCTGGCGCAAGGCAAAGGCTGGATTCAAAATCAGCGCGGTATTGTGATCTGGTCGCTGATTGGGTTTCTGCTGCTGTCCAAATTTGGTTACTTTGCGGTGCGTTATGTGCAGGTGCTGGATACCTGGCAGGCGACCCGTGAGGCGATCGCTCAAGTGCCTGCAACGGGGAATGTGCTGACCACCGCCTGGATTGCCCCCCACCTGACCCATCGTCCAACGATTAACCTGGCGATCGAGGGCACGGAGAACAGTGACATCAGCCATTTCAACTATGTCCTGTTGAATGTGCGTCATCCCGGTTGGCGCAGCAGTCCAGACATTCAGAAACGCTTTGTAGAACGGTTGCAAAAAGACCCCCGATTCAAGCAACAGTATCAGCGGGATGATGTTTATCTATTTGTTCAACCGCGTTGAAATGGCACAAGGTATGGGCATAAGACACGAGTGCAATCGCCAAATTTGTAGAAAATAGATGAGCTACTGAAGCTGAATTGGGCTTGACAGAAAATTATTTTAATAGTACATTTATACTGCTATCACTTCATCGCTCCAAACTAAAGCCCCCAAAGCACGCACGGGGGCTTTTTTATTGGTCGGCAAAATCTTTCGTGCCAAATTGCCAACATTGAGTAAAATTCAGCGTGTCCGTTTCCATGACTTCAGGTTGGTATTTTGTTGCAGTATGTTCGTTGGCTAATTCTGGTCTTGATCGGGGGGTGCTTCTGCATCCTGGCGGCACTCGTCCTACCAACCCAGGCTAATGCTCAGGAAATAACACCCATAGCAATCGCTCGTCGGTCCGATCGATCGCCAGAAATATCTTCCATTAGCCATCTGACCATCCCAAATCCCAAATCCCAAATCCCAAATGGAGTAGCTCTGATCGCCCAAGTCTCCGTTCAAGACCTGCAACAGCAACGGCAGCAACTGGAACAACAACGATCGCAACTGTCCGAACAACAAAAGTACCTCAAGAACCTGGAAAGGGCCGCTCAGAAGAACCTCAAAGGCTTGCAAAAGACGGCAAAAGTAACAGGCAAGCAGATTCAGGTTAGCGATACTCAGTTGCAAACCGCTATCCGTCAGCTTCAGACCTTAGAAGGGAAACTGGCGATCGCGGAGCGATCCTATCGCCAGAAGCAGGGAGCCACGATCGCCCGTCTGCAATTTTTGCAGCGGCAGCAACTGGATCGGGGTTGGGCCGTCCTGTTACAGAGCCGCAGTCTGAATGATTTTTTGGATCGACGCTATCGGCTGAAATTGCTTTACCAGAACGATCGCCAGAGCTTAGCCGGACTACAAGCGGATGCTGACCAACTGGAACAGCAGCGCGATCGGGTGGAACGGAAGAAGAATGAAATCGCCTTGCTGAAACAACAACTGGAGTCTCAGAAGTCCAGCATGGAAGACCAGATTGCAGGCCAGAAAGAGAATATTGACCGCCTGAAGAGCGATCGGCGGGCAATGGCTGTAGCAGAAACCCAGCTAGAACAGGACTCTCGGACGATCGCTCTGCTGATTCAGCAACATACGGGCGCAGGTGGGTACGGATTGGCCTTTCGTGGCACAGGACAAATGCTGCTGCCCTGCTTAGGTGAAATTACCAGTGGCTTTGGCTGGCGTATGCATCCGGTGTTGGGCTATGAACGCTTCCATGCTGGGATTGATATTGGGGCCGATTACGGTTCCACCATCTATGCAGCAGAACAGGGATTGGTGATTTTTGCAGGCTGGTATGGCGGCTATGGTAATGCCGTGATCATCGACCACGGGGGTGGCATCACCACGCTGTATGGCCACACCAGTGAGTTGTACGTCTCCGAGGGACAAACGGTGCAGCGGGGACAGGCGATCGCGGCGGTCGGTTCCACAGGTCTTTCCACTGGCCCCCACCTTCATTTTGAAGTTCGCCGAGAAGGAGAACCAACCGATCCCGTAGCTTTTCTCTAGGAGAAACAGGCTCAAAGTCTCCTAAGAATCTACCAGGGTAAGCAGCTTAACTGGCGGCTACGGAAAATCCGCATTAAGTCGTAGAGCCAATTCTGTCTCTATACTTAGTTCTCTTCACTTTCACAGATTCACCAGCAGTTTAAGATCAGGTTAACGGTTTGACAGCTCTAAGTTAAATAGGGCATCGCGGAATCCTACTACCGTTTTTACGCCGCACTACTGGCCTCCTGAGTTGTCGAACCTACACCAGGGTCTACTACCTAAGCCGCTTTTTAGTCAAGATGACAGCTTTTGGAGGGAGCAGCGATCGTGACCACTACTCAGCCAAACAGTGCCCTTACAATCAAATCAAACAACACAA
>JBBIQC010000041.1:0-11880 GCA_037442585.1 Oscillatoriales cyanobacterium bin_317 | reverse complement strand
AGTGCCAAACAGCGTTTCCTCTTTCAAGGTCTGTTGCCCCTGAAACGCTCAACCCTGGTAGCTGATGTCATCGCAGGTATCGTTCTGGCGGCTGTGGGAATTCCTGAAGTCATGGGCTATACCAAGATTGCGGGTACTCCGATCGCCACAGGGTTATACACCTTTTTATTGCCAGCCTTCACTTTTGCGGTGCTTGGCTCATCCCGTCATTTAGTCGTTGCAGCCGACTCAGCTACCGCCGCGATCCTGGCCTCTAATGTATCTCGTCTGGCCCAGATTGGCAGTCCTCAATATGTGGCTCTCACCGGACTGGTAGCGCTGATAGCGGCTGCACTGCTGTTATTGGCCCGCCTGTTTAAGCTGGGATTCCTGGCCGATTTTCTGTCTCGCACGGTGTTGATTGGGTTTCTGACAGGGGTTGGGATCCAAGTGGCCGTTGGGCAACTCGGAGTACTTCTGGGCGTTGCGGAAGGGGGGCACGGTAGCATCAAGCACCTGCTCTCGGTACTCCAGGATTTGCCCAACACACACTTACCAACCGTGGGAATTTCTCTGGCTGTTCTCGCTATCATTATTCTGTCGGAAAAGCTCTGGCCCAAATTTCCTGGTGCGCTCCTGGCTGTAGTTGGCGCGATCGCCGCCAGTTGGGTATTTCATTTTGCCGATTACGGCATTAAGATTGTTGGTCCCGTCCCCAGAGGATTACCCTCCTTTGGGCTACCGGCAGTGTCACTGGATGATGTTTCGTCACTGCTGGGTGTGGCAGTCTCGTGCTGCATTGTGATCATTGCCCAGAGTGCAGCAACGTCCCGTGCTTTTGCTTTGCGATACAACGAACCCTTTAATGAAGATGCCGATCTGATCGGTTTAGCGGCAGCGAACATGGCGGCGGGGATCAGTGGTACGTTTATTGTCAACGGTAGCCCCACCAAAACCGCCATTGTGGATGCAGCAGGGGGAAGGAGTCAAATTTCTCAAATCGTGACCGTCGTGATCGTGCTGATTGTGGTTTTATTTTTGACAGATCCAATTAGCTATTTACCCACAGCCGCTCTAGCCGCGATCGTTTGCTTGATTGGGATTAAGTTGATTGACCTGCGAGGTCTGCGGGATATTTTTAAAACCCATCGAGATGAGTTCTATCTTGCAGTCATTACGGCTGCCACTGTGGTCTTTGTTGGAGTTCGGGAAGGGATTGTTGTTGCGATCGTATTGTCATTAATTCTTCACGTTCGCCACAGTTATCGACCTCACTCGGCGGTACTGGTTCACGAGAATCATTTTTGGCGACCACTGCCTGTCGTTCCCGGAAGTATGAGTGCGCCCGGTGTGATTATCTATCGCTTTAGCAGAGATATTTTCTATGCCAATGCTAACCGCTTCTCCGATCAAGTGCGGATGTTAGCAGAAACAGCCACCTTGCCAGTGCACTGGTTCATCTTAGAGGCCAGAGCAATTACTGAAATTGATTATTCTGCATCGCAAACGATTCGCAATGTCGTTCAAGCTTTAGCGAGTCAGAACGTTACGTTTGTTGTGACGGGTCTGACTCCAGAAGTGAAAGCCCAATTCGATCGCGATGGGTTAACAAAACTGATTGGCTCTGACCATTTTTACAACCGTTTAGGAGATGCGTTGAAGGCATTCCGTCACTTGCATAAGTCTGCGTCAGGTGATTGAACAGAAACTTCATGACTATCCACCACCTTCAGCATTGCCAAATCTTCTGTGGCAGAGAGGCTATGCAGCGTATTGGCAGGCAATTCAATCCTTTGTCGCCATATTCAATTTCATCTTGTAATTGAATTCAGTGCCTTTGTTTAAAACTATTAAGGCAGCACTCAGTCTCTGTACCTCCTGGCCCATGAGGGTTTGGATTTGGATCAGAGGCAAAGCACAGGTATTTGGGGGGAAGGGACCCAGTATTTTATCTGGGGGTGTTGATTGTTCAGGCTGAATGATCTATCCCGCCCCTTTATTTTGCAGTCATGCTATACTGGCGAAGTTACGAGGGCATGTAGCTCAGAGGATAGAGCACCAGATTCCGGTTCTGGGTGTCGCAGGTTCGACTCCTGCCATGCTCGTTGATTTACACTCCTTCTCTTTAAAAGAGCCGAGCCAGGAAGGTGCTCACACTTGAGAGTTCAGAAAGACCGGACAAAGGTTGTCTTTGTCCGGCGATCGTCTCATCAACCAGCCCAAATCTTCTCTAAAACCGTGGCTGGTGCGATATCAGACATTTTTCCAGTGAGGGACTTAATGCCAACAAACCGATTGCTGGCAGGCAACAGTTTCTCCGGATCAGTTGGGCCAAATAATGCCATAGTGAAAGTTTTTACCGCTACGGCTAAATGCATCGGAGCACTGTCAGTGCAGATCATCAGACTGGCTCCTGCAATCATCGCCGTTAATTTTCCAATATCGCCCGGACTGGTCACTTTCAGATTGGGGCAAGCTTGCAGGAGCGCCTCCACAAATTCAGTATCCTCTGGCCCTCTAATAACGACCACGGGCAAATCCGGTTGCTTTTCGGCAAAGTCCTGAATAATCCCTTTCCAACTGTTCACTGGGTAAATCTTATCAATTCCCTTAGCTTTGGCCAGTTGGCTAGAGCCTCCATGAACCAACACGTAACCTCCACTGCCAATCCCCAGTCGCTTCCGCTCCGCATCGGCCCAGTCCAGATCCTTGGCTGGAACACTCACCGCCAGGTCAGGACAGGGGGTATGAATGTTCAACCCTTTTACCAGGTCGTGGTACATACAGGCCGCATACTGGTCTTTCTTCAAGGGCACCGGATTCGTCAGAAACATATCACCTCCTCCACCGGAAAAGCCCACCCGCGTCGGGATTCCCGTCAGCCACAGGAGAAATCCGACCGTCCACCGTTGGCCCAGGGAAAGGGCAATTTCATACTCACGATCGCGCAGAATTCCCAATAGATTCGACCAATCGGCCAGACTGTTTCGCCCTTTGAAATCGAACGGGATCGTCGAATGCACCGACTTAGAAATTCGATAGGCTGGAAGTGCGCGGGGTTCGACCACCACATCAATTTCACAATGTGGATAGGTCTGCTTGAGGGTATCCAGCGTAGGAAAAAATAGGATTTGATCGCCAATTCCACCAGGGACGAGGGCCACTATTTGCATAATAATTCTTTACGCGAATTCGCTCCTTATTTTAGGGGAAGATACTCGAAAGTTTTGCGCTTTTCGTTGATTTGAAGCTAGAAATTATCAGTTTTTCCATCCCCCGTCTCTGTTTTTTACTTCCCGTTCTCCTGGACTGCAATAATAGAAAGAATTTGTCTTTAACCGAGAACCACTGTGTATCTACTCATTCCCGCTGCTGGATCCGGTCGCCGGATGGGAAGTAACCGGAATAAGCTGCTCTTACCGTTATTGGGCAAACCACTGCTGGCCTGGACTTTGCTGGCAGCCAAAGCAGCCCACTCAATTCGCTGGATTGGCATCATCGGGCAACCCGATGATTTTCCAGACTTCAAGGAAATCATCATGAATACGGGCATGACCAAAATGGTGCATTTAATCCCCGGTGGTGCCACCCGTCAGGAATCCGTGTTTTGTGGGCTACAGGGGCTACCCGCCGTCGCAGAACGAGTCTTAATTCACGATGGCGCACGCTGTCTGGCGACCCCCGACTTGTTCGATCGCTGTGCGGCTGAACTGCTCACCTGCCCCGGTCTGATTGCCGCCATTCCCGTCAAGGACACGATCAAAATCGTCGATCCCAACACGCAGATGATCACGGCTACCCCCGATCGCCGCCATCTCTGGGCCGCCCAAACCCCTCAGGGCTTCCAGGTAGATACCCTCACCCAATGCCATATCAAAGGTGTAGAACAGGGCTGGGAAGTCACCGATGATGCGATGCTGTTTGAGCAATGCGGTCAGCCTGTCAAAATTGTGCCCGGAGAGGAAACCAATTTGAAAGTAACCACTCCGGTTGACCTGGCGATCGCGGAATTCATCCTGCGGCAACGAGGGGGATAGCGGATGAGTAAAGGGGTGAATGAGTAAGTGGGTAGGCGGGTAGGTGGGTAATGAATGAGGGATTAATGATGAGGTCATCAGGCTACTACATCATTCTTAACTTTTAACTTTTAACTCTTAACTCTTAACCATCTCCTTCTGCCTTCTTAAAGAAAAGAGGTAACACACTTAATAACGTCAGCATCCCCAGCGCCAGGAAAAAGGGCAGGCGATCGCCCCCATGCAACAGTTCCTGACCAGTAAGTCCCAGCCAGCTATAGGTCAGGGTAAGCGGAATCAGGCCCAGTAAAGTACCCAGAGCATAGGTTTTCAGGGAAATCGGGGTTAAGCCAAACAGAAAATTTACCAGGCTAAAGGGAGACAGGGGCGTAAAGCGAACGGCCAGCACAATACTGAAGGGATAAGTGGCGATCGCTCGATTCAGTCGCCGCAGCAGAGGGTGATGACCAAACTGCCGCTCGATGGGGCCATGCAAAAAATATCGGGCTAACCAAAAGGCTCCGATCGCACCCAGGGTACTGCCGATCAGTGACCAGATCGTTCCCCACACCAACCCAAACAGGGCACCTCCTGCAACGGCCATGACATTCCCAGGAAACCCCAGGGCAACGGCAATCGTGAAGATCAGGACGAACAGCAGCGGGGCATAGCCTCCCGATCGCTGAAACTCCGAGACTAAAAACTCCTTATTGAATAGTTCTTTAGCAGGACTCAATAGACAAACCACCACCAGCGTAGTTAGCCCTATTCCGGCCCAAATCCAGAGTTCGTACTGTTTGCCAATTCGCATTCTGCCTACCCAACGCTAAAGTGGCTTTAATCCTGCCACTCCATCACCCTTCAGAACCGCATTCCATACTTCTGACACTCCTGCCAAGCTATTTTAATCAACCCCAGGAGAAACAAAAACTGGCCTTCCCTTCCAGGTTGTTGGAACAATTTATCCATCAAATTTCCATTTTCATAAAACTTCTGTGCTAATATCAGTAATCGTGGATAGGCGGGTCGGTGCCCGAGTGGTTAATGGGGGCGGACTGTAAATCCGCTGGCTACGCCTACGCTGGTTCAAATCCAGCCCGGCCCATCCACGCACAATTATGAATGTTGAATTATAAATTTTGAATTGTTGTTGAATACTCAATTCGTCATTTATAATTACTGATTCATAATCGCCTTATGCCCGTGTGGCTCAGTGGTAGAGCACACCCTTGGTAAGGGTGAGGTCACGAGTTCAATCCTCGTCACGGGCTTTGATTAAATCCTTCTTAGAGGGAGAATTTGACAGTTTGCGGGTGAGCTGAAGCTGGCAATGGCGCTGCTTTGGTTCACTGAATTGCGACAGCGGACAGCGGCAGGGCAAACTCACACTTTTCGGTGGACGTGCTCCAGTGCCTCAACTGTTGTACAAAGCCGCTTATCGAGT
Source organism: Oscillatoriales cyanobacterium bin_317 (assembly GCA_037442585.1). GTDB lineage: Bacteria > Cyanobacteriota > Cyanobacteriia > Leptolyngbyales > Leptolyngbyaceae > Leptodesmis. Next base: position 6,441 of record JBBIQC010000041.1, on the reverse strand, counting down.
TAGCTAGCATTTCGGACAACTGGTTTGCGAGGCAACGCTTTTCGTTGCCATTTCGCTTTACAATTTGTGGCAATTCTCAATTTGCCCTGTCCTAATCGGTCGTCCTTATGAGTATTGGCTATCTCGCTCTAGTTCTGCACGCTCACCTGCCCTTTGTCCGCCATCCAGAGAGCGATTACGTTCTAGAAGAAGAATGGCTATTTGAGGCAATTACCGAAACCTATATCCCCCTCATTCAAATGTTTGAGGGCTTAAAGCGGGATGGAATTGATTTCAAACTTACCATGAGTTTGACCCCACCCCTGGTTTCCATGTTGCTGGATCCGCTGTTGCAGGAACGCTACAACGAGCACCTGGCCAAGCTGGAAGAACTGGCCGAGATGGAGATCGATCGCAACCAGTTCAATGGACATCTCAAGTACCTGGCCGAGCATTATGCCCAGGAATTCAATCAGGTTCGCCACACCTGGGAGGCTTACGGCGGCAATCTCATCAAAGCCTTCAAGCAGTTTTTTGATAGCAACAACCTGGAAATCATTACCTGTGGGGCTACTCATGGCTACTTCCCGTTAATGAAGATGTATCCCCAGGCGGTGTGGGCACAGATTAAGGTCGCCTGTGAGCATTACGAGCAAACCTTTGGCTGTCCTCCCAATGGCATCTGGCTGCCGGAATGTGGCTACTACGATGGAGTCGAGCGGATGCTGGCGGATGCTGGGTTGCGCTATTTCCTGACCGATGGGCACGGCATTCTCTACGGTCGGCCTCGACCCCGCTTTGGCACCTATGCTCCCGTATTCACCACCAGTGGAGTGGCTGCCTTTGCACGGGATCACGAATCTTCCCAACAGGTGTGGTCGTCGGAAGTGGGCTATCCCGGCTCACCGGAATACCGGGAGTTTTACCGGGATCTGGGCTGGGATGCAGAGTATGACTACATCAAGCCCTACATCATGCCCAATGGTCAGCGGAAAAATGTGGGTATTAAGTATCACAAGATTACCGGACGGGGTTTGGGGCTGAGTGACAAGCAGTTGTATGACCCGTACTGGGCGCGGCAGAAGGCATCTGAGAACGCAGGCAATTTCATGTACAACCGGGCGCGGCAGGTGGAGCATCTGTACAGCATCATGCAGCGCAAGCCGATTATTGTGTCGCCCTATGACGCAGAACTATTTGGTCACTGGTGGTATGAGGGGCCGTGGTTCCTGGATTATCTCTTCCGTAAGACCTGGCACGACCAGCATAGCTATTCCATGACTCACATGGCAGATTACTTACGGGAACATCCCACGCAACAGGTGATTCATCCGGCTCAGTCCAGTTGGGGCTACAAGGGGTTCCATGAATACTGGTTGAATGAAACGAACTCCTGGATTTATCCCCATCTCCACAAAGCCGCAGAACGGATGATTGAGTTAGCGCGACGAGAGGCTGCCGATGAGTTAGAGACGCGGGCCTTGAATCAGGCGGCACGGGAATTATTACTGGCGCAATCCTCAGACTGGGCCTTCATTATGCGAACCGGAACGATGGTGCCCTATGCTGTTCGTAGAACTCGATCGCACCTGATGCGCTTCCAGAAACTCTATGAAGATATTCTGCAGGACAAAATCGATTCCGGTTGGCTGGAAAAGGTGGAAGCGATCGACAATATCTTTCCAGAGATTAATTATCGGGTCTATCGTCCGTTGTAGGTGGTGTTTCAAATCTGTGGTTTTTGTTTGTAGAGACATTCCGCCGGAACGTCTCTACGAAATACCTCACCTACGGAATTGAGCGTTTCCTTCTATCCTCTGTCTTCTTTAAAGATAAAAGAATCCCTGGTAGGGCTGGAAGGTGGAGTCGGTGTCGTGCGGCACTTAACGGCCAAAATCGCCAGTGCAGGCGTAAACGTCTGGGGAATCGATTTTCTCAAATGCGGTTCTGCAAGAATTGGGAGAAGACCTGGCTTTGATTCAGTGGCCCTGGAACTTTCCCAGCATTGGAGACATAGTTGCTATTAGAACCTGAAATATCACTGACAGAAAACTTATAGAAATATGATGAAGACAGAAATATGAGGAAGCGAAAACTCTATTTGGTTGACTCCATCTACTGGATACTGAGATCTCGCTGTCGCTGACAATGTAATGTAACGCAACCCAATTCTACATCTGAAAAGCAATCATAGATAATATCGTTAATCAATATCAATGTGATGTGACTGAGATGTATTTTCAGTAACTCAAAGGCTACACCACTGTTCATTCAGCCTTCTATCAAGGTATGCCTTTGTTGCTTGAGTTCAAGGCTGAGAAAAATCTGAGCCATGCTGATCAGGCAAATGAGTGTTGAGCAGAGCACGATTTTGGGCATCTTGGATGAGCAGCGATCGCAAGAAAAACATGCTTTCAAGGGTCTGGAGTGCATCGGTTGTCGGCATTGATGCCGTTAAGGTAGGGGTGGAAGTCGATATTGCAGGCGGACTACCCGGAATTGTCGTGGTCGGCTTACCATCGCAGGAAGTACAGGAATCGAAAGAGCGAGTCAGAGCGGCGGTCAAGAATGCTGGGTATCTATTCCCCCTGCGAAAAGTCGTAGTCAACTTAACGCCTGCAGATCTCCGGAAAGAAGGCCCCAGTTTTGATTTGCCGATCAGCATTGGGGTGCTGGCTGCTTCCGAACAGGTGAATACAGATTTGCTGGATGAGTTCCTGTTTTTGGGCGAACTGAGTTTGGATGGAAGTTTACGTCCCGTGGCAGGAGTGCTGGCGATCGCAGCCGCCGCCAAACGCATGGGCATCAAAGGACTCGTCGTTCCATCTCACAATGTCCGAGAAGCTGCCGTGGTTAAAGGCTTATCGGTGTTTGGTTTCCAGCACCTATCGGAAGTCGGTGAATTTCTCAGCGCTCCCAGTCAGTACCAATCTGCTCATGTTAACGGCATCGAAGAATTAGAGCAGAACCGATACAGTGGCCCCGATTTGCAGGATGTGAAAGGCCAGTCGCATGCTCGTCGTGCCCTGGAAATTGCCGCCGCGGGAGGGCATAACTTAATCTTCGTAGGGCCACCAGGAAGCGGTAAAACCATGCTGGCCCGTCGCCTGCCCTCGATCATGCCAGAACTCACCTTTGAAGAAGCGCTGGAGGTGACGCAAATTCACTCGGTTGCTGGATTGCTGAAGGATAAAGGCTCTCTGGTGGCAACCCGACCGTTTCGCAGTCCCCATCACTCCGCTTCTGGCCCTTCTCTGGTCGGAGGCGGCAGTTTTCCCCGTCCTGGTGAGATTTCCCTGGCACACTGGGGGATCCTTTTTCTAGATGGGTAAACAATAGCAAGTACAGCCCTTATGCCTCGCTTCACGGTACTGTAAAGAACTAATGAAGCCTGTCTGACTCCCGTATTCTCTCAGTTGTCTACTCTAAAAGCTGAAAGGCAACACAGAGAAAAAGCTTTTTCCATCTAAATATGATCTCTCAGTACCAGACGACTAGCCAGGGACAACAAACGCGATCGCAACTATTACAACATATTCAACCGGGCGAAGAACTTACCCGTGAGCAACTCATGATCCGGGCAAATTTGACCTATGAGCAGGTAAGGCGACAGACGAAGAACCTGTGTATCCAGGGAACCCTGGAGAGTCGGATAGAGGGCGGGAAACGGGTCTATAAGCTACGAGTCAGGGGAATTGTCATTGCTCTGCTGATCACCTGGTCAGTATCAGTTGGCTCGACCAATGCAACTGATGATGACGATGAGCAACGACACCATTCAAACGGCTACCCCGCTTTCACCTACAAGTCAAACGTTTAATGACTTTCTCAGCAATTCCGACCTGAATGATTACTTCCGCTTCACACTAACCCATCGAAGTAGCATCAGTTTGATACTGGGAAATTTAACCGCCGACGCTAATGTGCAACTGTTAGATGCTGGCGGTTTGATGCTGCAAAGCTCGACCAACCAGGGACAGGCATCAGAACTGATTGGGGCAATTCTCAATGCTGGCACCTATCACATTCGGGTCTATCTGGGCAACAGCGACGCGGCTAACTACACCCTTACCCTCGACCTGCAACCAGGAGGGGAAATCAACACAATTTGGCGAGACTATGGGACAGGGGAAAATGTCATCTGGACGATGGGAGGCACAAACAACACCAGCCCCCTGGCATCTGTGCCCTTACCCTCAGCCCCGACTAATTGGGCGATCGTAGGGATGGCTGACTGGAACCAGGACGGCACTCAGGATATTGTCTGGCGAGACTATACCTATGGCGATAACGGCATCTGGATCATGGGAGGCACAAATAACGCTCAAGTCGTGGATACAGTGCCACTTCCGAATGTCCCAGTGAACTGGGCGATCGTAGGAGTAGCCGACTTCAACAGGGATGGCACTCCAGATCTGCTCTGGCGAGACTATGCCTATGGCGATAACGGCATCTGGATCATGGGAGGCACAAATAACACTGAAGTAGTGGATACAGTGCTACTTCCTGATGCCCCAGTGAACTGGCAAATTGGCGGTGTTGGGGACTTCAACCGGGATGGCAGCCCTGACATTTTCTGGCATGAGACGACTGTAGGGTACACCGGTGTCTGGTACATAGACGGAAATTTCATGACCCAGCTATTCACCCTCTCTATTCATCCAGATGCACGAGTACAAGGAATCATTGATTTCAACCAGGATGGTGAACCGGATATTCTCTGGAAAATGCCAGATGGAAGTAATCTCATCCGGTTCATGGAGGAAACAGAACTTCAGTCAGTAGGCATCCTGGAATCGTCCCCCATTACTACCTGGATTACGCCTTTTCAAACTGGCAACCTGGCCCCGATCGACGCCGCAGGAAACACAACAGCAACGGCTTTGAATATTGGGCCATTGACCGGAACAGCGATTTTCCGCGATCGCATCGATGCTAACGACTCAGAAGACTATTTCCGCTTCACTCTAGATTCGAGTTATGATGTCACGCTTGCCATTTCTGGCCTATTTCCCAGCAGTGTAGAACTCCTCAACAGCGCCGGAACGGTTCTCACCAACACTACCAATCTCAGCGCTGGAACCTACTTTGTACGGGTGTTTGGTGGTAGCGGCGACTATACCCTTGCCCTCACGGCCACAGCTCCCCCAGCTCCCCCACCCCCCAGCTTACCTGTGGTCACAATTTCCGGTTTTACAAATGCCTCAGAACCCAATACCAACGGGAGTTTTACCATCACCCGGACAGGCAACAGCGCCCAGGCGTTGAGTGTCAGCTATGCGATTGGAGGAACAGCCACACCGGGAACGGATTACCAGACATTAGGAACAAATGTTGTGATTCCCGCTGGTCAGTCATCCATTACCATCTCCGTCACTGTAAACGATGACAGTGAGGAGGAAGAGGAGGAAACCGTCACTCTTACTCTTACCCCAGAAGAGACTTATACCCTGGGCACACTGACCAGCCAGACCATCACGATCGCGGACGATGACCTGAGCGTGATCCCCCCTGGAGATGCCGGAAACACGCTGGAAACTGCGAAGAACTTAGGGATAGTCAGACTCACCCCAATTACCCAGAGCGATCGCGTGGACAGCAGCGACAAGAAGGACTATTACCGGGTTGTCATGCCAGTTCGGGGAAGGATCAGAGCTACCATTACAGGCACGACGGCAGACATTGATATTGAACTGTTGGATGCCACTGGATACCTGATCGACTTCAGCGATCACTCAGGCATAAAGGATGAGAGCATCAGCCGGGTTGTGCCAGCGGGAACCTATTACCTGTTTGTGTACCCCTACGGAAATGCTGAGAGTAATTACACGCTGAATGTTTGGCGGGTTTAGCGTTCCCTCATCAATAAATTCAGAATTTCCCCGATTGGTCAGTTCCCAAATTGGTCAGTACCAGTAAGAACAACTTTCATCTGGGGAAACTTCCATGTTCAAACTCATCAAACGCATAATCAACTGGCTCGATCGACTGACCCAAGAATTTCCAACTCCCAAACCCCAACAGCCCAACATCAAACTGATTCAACCCAGCCTGACCCCGACTGAGCAGGAGATTATCAGACAGGCAGAACAGGCTTTACAGCAATCAGAGGCCCAGCGCCAGAAGACGATTCAATCCATTCAGGCCAACCCGGTGATCAGTCCGGCTCCTGAACCGATCCCATTCCTGGAAATTCCAGAAGTTCTGGAAGTTTCACCTACACCGATGGCCGTAGAACCAATTGCCAATGCTGTAGAGCCTTTGACCATGACTGAGGAGGTTTCAGAAGTTCGAGAAATTCCAGTTCAGGAGACACCTTCAGAGGTAGAAACAGAAATTCTGGACTTCGGCATGAGCGCTCAGTCGAACGAAATTCTGGAAATGGTTGAATCTTTGGAATCCACCACGGCTGAGGCAGAACGTCCCCCGGCAGGCTGGACAGAGATCGAGGCAGGAGCAGAG
>JBBIQC010000040.1:12958-15487 GCA_037442585.1 Oscillatoriales cyanobacterium bin_317 | reverse complement strand
ACGCGAGTCGCACTTTCTACGGCAGTCGGGACGATCGCAACTAAGCCTAAGAAAATTGCCCCCAGAAAGGTTAAGCGATTAAGGACTTGCTCAATGTAATCACTGGTCGCTTTACCGGGGCGAATCCCTGGAATACTGGCCCCCATTTTCTTCAGGTTCTGCGATAGATCCACAGGGTTAATCACCAGGGAAGTCCAGAAATAGCTGAAGAACAGAATCAACAGCAGATACAAAATGACATACAGCCAGGGTGCATCTCCTCTGGGACTCAGGTGGTTAGCCACTTGAATCAGAATGGGATTCTTGGTAAATTCCGCAATGTAAACTGGCAGGAACAGTACCGCGGAAGCAAAGATGATCGGCATCACCCCGCTCTGGTTCAGCCGTAAAGGCAGATAGCTGCTGCGTTCCAGATAGGTTTTGCGGCCCACTTGACGACGCGCCGAAATGATGGGAATGCGTCGGGTGCCTTCCTGCACAAACACAATCCCGATAATCATCACCAGGAACACCAGCATCAAGATGATGATGCCACCTACCAGACTGCGATCGCCCGTTTGCGCCAGTTCCAGGGTTTGACCCAGCGATCGAGGGAGACCCGAAACGATACTGACCACAATCAACAGTGAGGCTCCGTTGCCAATCCCCCGCTCGGTGATTAACTCACCCAGCCACATCACAAACATAGAACCGGCAGTCAGTGCCAGAGCCGTTGCGGCAATAAAGGGAATCAAGGCAGCCGGACTCAGGGCTGCACCACTTTGAGTCGCAAATGCCAGTCCTCCGGTGGCGGCTTTTTGAACGGTGATGAGTTCACCATTGATCCGGGCGGCTCCACTATTCACGATCCACCAGGCCAGACCAATACTCTGGATAATGGCCCATCCCAAGGCGACGTAGCGAGTAATTTGAGAAATCTTGCGTCGTCCGGCTTCACCTTCATTTTTTTGCAGGTTTTCCAGAGAGGGAATGGCCGCCGTCAGCAACTGAATAATGATCGAGGCGTTAATGTAAGGCAGAATCCCCAGAGCAAAGATACCCAGAGAACGCAGACCACCTCCCGCAAAAATATCCAGAAAGCTGATCACCGGGTTGTTTTGAACGCTGTTGGCAAAGGCATTGCGGTCAATGTCTGGGATGGGCAGGAAAATTCCCAGACGCACCAGGATCAAAATTCCGATCGTAAGCAGTACCCGTCCCCGCAGGCCAGCCGCTTGAGCCATCTGGGAAAATGTCTCTTGAGCGCTGGGTGTCTTATCTCGGCTAACGACCATGAAAGATTCCTCTTAAATCAATCTATGTATTCTTTAATGATCAAAGTTCCTCAGCAAATTGCCAAGGAACACTTGCAAAAAGAGCAGAAGTGAAGCTTGCTGGCGATCGCAAGCCTTGAATCACTAAGCCTCAATGACCTCACAACTGCCTTTCGCTGCCTCAATCTTAGCGCGAGCGGTGGCGGTAAAGGCAGCCGCCTTCACGGTTAAGGGCACACTCACGTCACCCCCACCCAGCACTTTCAACGCCCCATTCTTCGCGGTGGTAACAATCCCAGCTTCCAGCAGCGATTCAAGCGTCACTTCGGTATTGGCAGGGAGATCGGCCAGGTCGCTCAGGTTCACAATCGTGTAGGTGGTGCGGTTCACCAGCGGAAAGTGCTTGAGTTTCGGCAAGCGACGATACAGAGGGGTTTGTCCCCCTTCAAATCCCGGACGAGTCGGACGGCCAGAGCGAGACTTTTGCCCCCGCATCCCAAAGCCGCAGCTTGCTCCCTGACCTGCTGAAATGCCCCGTCCTAAACGACGGCGACGTTTTTTGGAACCTTCCTGTGGTACTGCGTCACTCAGTCTCATGGCTATATGCTTTCCAACTCTCAATACAACAATTTAAGTGGCTCGAACGGCGATCGCTCTGAGAAGTTTTCAGTCAGCCTGAATCAGGCGTACAGGTTCTCGACTGGAATACCCCGTTCTTCGGCAACCTCTGAGAAAGTTCTCAAAGTTTCCAGCGCATCTACAGTAGCGCGAGCATTGTTGAGCGGATTGTCAGAACCCAGTTGTTTCGCCAGCACGTTCTTCACGCCAGCCAGTTCCAGAACAGTCCGCACTGAACCCCCCGCAATTACCCCCGTACCGGGAGCCGCAGGCCGCATCATCACTTTCGCTCCGCCCCCTTCACCCGTTGTGGGGTGTGGAATGGAATTGTTTTTGGTCAAAGGCACATCTACCAGATGCTTTTTGCCATCGGCAACCCCTTTCTTCACGGCCCCAATTACATCTGCAGCCTTACCTACGCCAACACCAACCTGTCCGCGTTCATTCCCGACAATCACGACCGCCCGGAAACTCAGCTTTTTACCGCCTTTGACAACCTTCGTCACCCGTTTAATTTGGACGACCCGCTCTTGCCAGTCGGTTTCCTTCTCACGAGCTTTAGCTTTTTTACGATCCTTCGCCATAGTGTTGCATCCTTAAAACTCCAGTCCAGCTTCACGAGCAGCATCCGCCAGTGCTTTAATCCGACCGTGGTACA
>JBBIQC010000040.1:6344-12948 GCA_037442585.1 Oscillatoriales cyanobacterium bin_317 | reverse complement strand
GAAGACCACTTGTTTGATGCCTTTTTCCAGCAACCGCTCAGCCACTAATTTACCAACTTGGCTGGAAGCGTCACAGTTGGAACCGCTATCCAGATCTTCCTTGAGGGAGGGATCCAGGGTGGAAGCAGATGCCAATGTGTGATGCTGGGTATCATCGATCGCTTGAGCATAGATATGCTGCTTCGATCGAAAAACAGCCAGCCGAGGACGGTCTGCGGTTCCAGAAACCTTGCGACGCACTCGACTATGGCGACGACGGGTTGATTCTTTACGACTTACTTTCATGGCTTATTTCTTCCCTGCCTTACCTGCCTTACGCTTGACGACTTCACCTGCATAGCGAATGCCTTTGCCCTTGTAGGGTTCGGGGGGACGAACGGCCCGGATGCGAGCGGCAGTGTTACCAACAATTTCTTTATCAATACCGCTGACGATTACGTTGGTATTGTTTTCAACTGCCATTTGAATGCCATCGGGCGGCTCAATCTGAACCGGGTTACTGTAACCGACGTTCAGGATCAAATTCTTACCCTGCACCTGGGCCCGATAACCTACACCAATAATTTCCAGACGGCGTTGGAATCCCTGGGACACCCCTTCGACCATATTGGCGACCAGTGTCCGGCTCAATCCGTGCCGTTGACGGGCAACCCGGGAATCATCCCGACGTTTAACCAGGATCGTTTCACCTTCCTGAACCACCTCCACTTCAGCAGGCAGCACTCTAGAAAGCTCTCCTTTGGGACCTTTCACGGCAACGGCCTGACCATCAATGGACACCGTTACCTTATTGGGAATACTAATGGGACGTTTACCGATACGCGACATAACTGCCTACTCCTACTACTGTGAACGCTGAATGGTTTGTGGGTTCTCATTCCTCGTCCTGAAGTTCTGCACTACCAGACGTAGCAAAGAACTTCGCCACCCAACCCCTGACGGCGGGCTTCACGATCTGTCATGATGCCACTGGAGGTGGAGATGATGGCAATGCCAATGCCTCCCAACACCCGTGGTAATTCCTTACGGTTTGAATACACTCGGAGTCCCGGCTTGCTGACCCGCTTCAAAGTCGTAATGATAGGGCGCTTGCCTTTGCCTTTGTACTTGAGGGAAACAACGAGGTGCCGATTGACCCCTTCGCCGACTTCCTCAAAGTCCGTGATGAAGCCCTCATCCTTTAAAACTCTGGCGATGTTGCGAGTCATTTTGGTGGATGGAACTTCAGTTGTTTGGTGACGAGCCAGATTCGCATTCCGAATCCGTGTCAGCATGTCTGCAATCGTATCGTTAACCGCCATAGTGTTCCCTTGATAAATCTGCCTTAGCTATCCCGGAAGGGCATACCAAACTCCTTCAACAAGGCTCGACCTTCCTCGTCGCTGTTTGCTGTGGTGATGATTGAAATATCCATACCCCGGATTTGATCAATGCTGTCGTACTCGATTTCTGGAAAGATCAACTGCTCTCGGATGCCGATGGTGTAGTTGCCCCGACCGCCAAAGCTTTTGGGACTGACACCCCGAAAGTCACGAATCCGAGGCAATGCCAGGTTAATGAAGCGATCCAGGAAGGCATACATGCGATCGCTGCGCAGCGTTACCATAATCCCCACGGGCATTCCCTGACGGATTTTGAAACCCGCGATCGCCTTCTTAGCTCGGGTGACTACTGGCTTTTGTCCAGTAATCAACGCGATCTCAGCCAGAGATGCTTCCAGAGCTTTTGCGTTTTGGGAGGCTTCCCCCAGTCCTCGGTTGACCGTCACCTTCACCAGCTTGGGAACCTGATGGATATTGGTGTATCCAAACTGCTCCTTCAGCTTCGGGACGATTTTCTCTTGATACGTGTCTTTGAGTCGTTGTGCCATATCTTTCCCTCAGTGTTCCCTGGGCTTGGTCAGGGAAAATATACTAATCAATTACTTCGCCTGTCTTCTTCAGCATCCGCACCTTACGGCCATCGGCGTTGAAGGTATAACAAACCCGACTGGCGACTTTTTGCTTTTCGGAGTACAGCATCACATTCGAGCTATGAATCGGAGCTTCACGGGTGACGATCTGTCCAGATTCCCCTTCTTGCTGGGGCTTGACGTGCTTGGTCTGGATGTTGACTCCCTTGACGATGACGCGGCTTTCCTTGGGGAAGGTTTTCAGGACTTCCCCGACTTTGCCTTTGTCCTTACCAGTAATTATCTGCACCGTATCGCCTGTTTTGACGTGCATTCTGTAACGGGTCACGGTTTGAGTCTTCGCCATCACAGCACCTCCGGAGCAAGAGAAACGATTTTGGTAAATTCTTTGTCACGCAGTTCCCGCGCAACAGGGCCAAAGACACGAGTGCCACGAGGATTCTTGTCCTTGTTGATGATCACGGCTGCGTTGTCATCAAACCGGATGCTCATACCGCTGTCTCGGCGGAGGGTTTTACGGGTGCGAACCACAACGGCCATCACTACATCGGATTTCTTCACGGCCATGTTGGGAATCGCGTCTTTCACAACGGCCACAATGATGTCTCCAATCCCGGCATAGCGACGATTACCGCCACCCAGCACGCGGATGCACATCAGCTTACGAGCACCGCTGTTGTCTGCCACGTTTAAGTAGGTTTGTGCTTGAATCATGTGTCACCTGCCCTTATGCTTCTGCGGAGGTATAAATATCAACCACAGCCCATCGCTTGGTGCGACTGAGGGGGCGGGTTTCCTGAATCCGGACGCGATCGCCTACCTTGCACTTGTTCTCTTCATCATGGGCTTTGTAGCGCTTGGTCTGGACTACAATTTTTCCGTATTTGGGGTGGGCAGAGCGGTTTTCTACCGCCACAACCACCGTTTTGTCCATCTTGTCGCTGACTACCAGGCCAACTCTCTCTTTTACCGCCATCTCACCTACTCCACGCAAAACCCGTTGCAAAACCAAAATTCAGAAAAACAGCTATTCATCTCCAGATGCAGCCTTTTGCAGTTGCCGTTCCCGCTCGACGGTCATCAGTTGTGCCAGACGGTGACGGTAGTGCTTGAACTGATGGGGCTTTTCCAGCCGACGGGTGCCCTTTTGGAAGCGCAGTTCAAACAGTTGCTTTTTGGTTTCGACAATCTGCTCTTCCAGTTCCTGATCGCTCAGGTCGCGAACCTCATCAATTTTAGGTAGTGCCATAATCAGGACTCCTCCGTTGCACGTGTGATGAACTTCGTTTTGATCGGCAGCTTGTACTGAGCCAGTCGCATCGCTTCCTTCGCCGTTTCTTCAGGGACTCCGGCAATTTCAAACAGGATTCGACCGGGTTTGACCACAGCTACCCAAAATTCAGGTGCCCCCTTACCGGAACCCATCCGGGTTTCCGCAGGACGCATGGTGACCGGCTTATCAGGGAAGATGCGAATCCAGATTTTGCCACCCCGACGAATGTAGCGGGTCATGGCTCGACGGCTGGCTTCGATCTGTCGGGCGGTGATCCAGGAAGGCTCCATAGCCTGTAAGCCGTACTCACCGAAATCCAGGGAATTTCCGCGAGTTGCCAGACCTTTCATCCGTCCGCGTTGCTGCTTTCTAAATTTTGTTCTTCTTGGGCTTAACATAATGCTGATACCTCAAAAGCGGGCGGGTTAGGTTTTAGGTTCTAGGTGTTAGGTATTAGGGAGTTTACCTAACACCTAATTCCTAATCCCTACATCCCTCATCCTTCATTCGAACGGTCTTCAAACTGTTGGCGGCGACGCTGCTGGCGACGACGGGGTTGAGTCGGACTGGCCGCAGGTTGCTCTTCCTGGCCAGGAATCCGTTCGCCTTTAAACACCCAAACCTTGATGCCTAACGTGCCGTAGATGGTGCTGGCGGTGCAGTAGGCGTAGTCAATGTCAGCCCGCAGAGTATGAAGCGGTACGCGACCTTCCCGAGTCCACTCTGGGCGAGCAATTTCAGCCCCGTTCAGGCGACCGCTCACCTGAATCTTGATGCCCTCAATCCCAGCCTTTTGCGCCCGTTGAATCGCTTGACGGACAACCCGACGGAAAGACACCCGACGTTCCAGTTGTTGAGCGATATACTCACCAATCAGTGCCGCATCGGCATCCACACGGGCCACTTCCACCACGTTGATGCGGATCTGGCGATCGCCCCCACCCAGAACTTTTTGCAGACCGCTCCGCAGTTCTTCAATCCCCTGACCACCCCGGCCAACTACTACACCAGGTCGAGCGGTATGCACTTCCAGGTCAATCTGGTCGGCCTTCCGTTCGATGCGGATTTGTGAGATGCCAGGACTTTCCAGACCTTTCAGCTTCAAAGGGTTCTTCTGAAAGAAATGGCGAATCTTATAGTCTTCCTGCAATAGTTCGGGATAGCGATCGGTGTCCGCAAACCAACGAGAGCGGTGATCCTGGATGATCCCTAAACGAAATCCGGTTGGATGAATCTTCTGTCCCACGAGTGCGTCCTCTGTACAAGCTCAATAACAGCGTCGAAAGTTCTGCAATCTAATCTTCTGTCTCGGTTGGAGCCACAGCGATCGTAATGTGGCACGTTGGCTTCCGAATCTGATAAGCCCGCCCTTGAGCACGGGGTCGGTAGCGCTTCAAAGATGGCCCCTGATCCGCATAAGCCGTACTCACCACCAGATCGGCTCGGTTGTAGCCCTGGTTATGTTCCGCATTCGCCGCTGCCGAGCGTAGAACTTTCAGCACAGGCTCACAGGCGCGGTAGGGCATGAATTCCAGAATGATCAGTGCTTCCCGATAGGAACGGCCCCGAATTTGATCGAGTACTCGACGCACCTTATGAGGAGACATCCGAATATAACGGGCGATCGCTTTTACTTCAGTTGCAGTATCAACAGCCATTTCTCTAATCCCTACCGACGAGCCTTCTTATCAGTTCCCGCATGTCCTCTAAAGGTACGGGTTGGTGCAAACTCTCCCAACTTATGTCCCACCATTTGTTCTGTGACATAAACGGGGACGTGTTGCTTGCCGTTGTGAACCGCGATCGTGTGACCAATCATTTGAGGCAGGATGGTGGATGCACGCGACCAGGTTTTGATCACCTGCTTATCGCCCTTAGCATTCAACACTTCTACCTTTTTCAGAAGGTGATCTGCGACAAACGGCCCTTTTTTCAGTGAACGAGACATCTTTCCTTAATTCCCCCTTATCACCTATGACTCCCGACCGCCACGACCGCGCTTACCTGATTTGCGGCGACGGCGAACAATCAATGAATTACTCTGCTTCTTCTTCTTGCGAGTCTTGTATCCCAGAGCGGGTTTACCCCAGGGAGTGACAGGGCCAGGACGACCAATGGGCGCACGTCCTTCCCCACCTCCATGCGGGTGATCTACCGGGTTCATCACACTTCCCCGGACTTCGGGACGACGGCCCAGATGACGCTTCCGTCCAGCCTTACCCAAACTGGTGTTGCGCACATCGGCATTTCCGACCTGCCCAATGGTGGCATAGCACTCCCGCCGGATCATCCGCACTTCACCGGAAGGCAACTTCAGCGTCACATAATTGCCTTCTTTTGCAGCCACCTGAGCACTGGCTCCAGCGGCTCGGACAATTTGTGCTCCCCGGCCAGCAGTGAGTTCCACGTTATGAACCACCGTACCCAAAGGGATGCTGCCGAGAGGCAGGGCGTTTCCGACTTCGATTGGGGAATCGGGGCCAGAAATAACGGTCGAGCCTACCTCCAAACCTGCTGGATGAATGATGTAGCGTTTCTCGCCATCCTGGTAGTACAACAGGGCAATCCGAGCATTTCGGTTGGGATCGTACTCGATCGCCGCCACCTTCGCGGGAACATTCAGTTTGTCCCGACGGAAATCGATCACCCGGTAAAGACGCTTGTGTCCACCACCCCGATGACGGCAGGTGATTACACCGCGATTGTTCCGACCTTTAGCACGATGCTTCGATTTGGTCAGGGATTTTTCCGGTTCACTGCGCGTGATCTCAGAGAAGTCCGAGATGCTGCGTTCGCGAGTACCAGGGGTATAAGGACGATAAATACGGATGCCCATAGCGTTCTAATTCTCTCGAATACCTTACCAGCAGAAGCAGAAGCCTAGACTTCTGGGAACAGCGTGATTGAGTCTCCGGGTGCCAGAGTCACGATCGCCCGCTTGTAAAGGGCACGGTGCCCCATAAACTTGCCCACCCGACGCTTTTTGCGAGGAGGATTAATCGTACTCACTCCCAGCACCTTGACATCAAACAGCGTTTCGATCGCCGCCTTAATTTCAGGTTTGGTGGCTTTGGGAGCAACCTCAAAGGTGTACTGGTTTTTTTCCAGTAACAGGGTGGCCTTTTCAGTAATGATGGGACGGCGCACCAAGTCAATCAAATCACGGGGATTGAAATCAGCCACCGTATACCTCCTGAATCTTTGTCAACGCAGATGTCGTAGCCACGATTTGATCCGCTGCCAGCAGGTCGAACACATTCAAGTTGTTGGCAGAAATCAACCGCAGGTTAGCAATGTTACGGGCAGACAGGTAAACCATTTCATCCCGCTCTCCCAGGATCAGCAGCACCTTCGACTCAGGTTCCACGCCCCAGCCCTTTAGCGCATTCGCCAGATCTTTGGTTTTTGGACGAGGCAAC
>JBBIQC010000040.1:0-6334 GCA_037442585.1 Oscillatoriales cyanobacterium bin_317 | reverse complement strand
TTTCGGCAAAGTCCTGAACCACAATCAAATCTTCTACCCGACTCTGAAAAGCGGTCCGTAAGGCCAGCCGTCGCTCCTTCCGGTTCATCTTGATGGAATAATCTCTTGGCTTCGGCCCAAAGATCACACCACCACCCCGCCATAGGGGAGAACGGTTTGAACCCGCCCGCGCCCGACCAGTCCCCTTTTGCCGCCAGGGCTTACGACCACCGCCACTGACTTCAGCCCGAGTTTTCGTGGAAACAGTTCCCTGACGAGCATTCGCCATCTGACGAACCAGAGCACGGTGAACAATATGAGCCGCACTGGCTTCCTTCGCTACCTGCAAGTCCAGGGAGGCACTTCCGACCTCTTTCCCGTCCCAATCTTTTACTGCACAATCAACCATAACTTGCTAACCTTGCTCGACTCTCAAAGGCCTTCCGCTTTTATCTCCAGAGTGATCTGTCGATGAGATTCCCCTGGATTCATTCGCTATTTGCTGCGTCCAACCACCTTGGCTGGAACCACATTCACCAGCGCACCGGGCTTTCCAGGAACGGCTCCCTTAATCAAGAGCAGATTCCGTTCAGTATCCACCCGCACCACGGTCAGCTTACGAATCGTGACGCGAGTATTGCCCAATTGACCCGCCATCCGCTTACCGGGATAGACCCGACCAGGAGTGGTACCCGCCCCCGTAGAACCAGGCAAGCGGTGGTTTTTAGAACCGTGAGCCATCGGGCCACGCTTGAAGTTATGGCGTTTCTGATAGCCAGCAAAACCGCGACCGATGCTGGTGCCAATGACATCAACGGTTTGTCCGGCAGAAAACTGCTCAACCATAATCTGCTGACCCAGTTCATATTGGCTGGCATCTTCCAGCCGATATTCATGTAGATGGCGTAAAGGTGCACTGTTAGACTTAGCCAGATGACCCAGTTCGGGCTTGGTGAGAGCCTTTTCAGCGACTTCCTTAAAGCCAACTTGAATGGCAGAGTAGCCATCCGTTTCAACGGTTTTAATTTGCGTTACCGGACAGGGGCCTGCCTGAACGACAGTCACCGGAACAGCTTTACCCGTCTCATCAAACACTTGGGTCATGCCAAGTTTAGTGCCGAGAATACCCACAGACACGGCGATTGGTCTCCCTTTCGTACACACCTTTTTCGGCAGGCTGAAGCCAGTAGCGACTATTCAACCGCCTAATCCTCTCGATTATTTCCAATCAAGACAGACAAATTTGCGCGATCGCTCGCACTCCTCTTAACCCGGTTATTGAGCCTCTAGAAGTTTCAGATGGACTGTTTCTAGAAGCAGGGCTAAACGTAACCGCTTCAAATGCCAGATGAGGACTTGAGCAGCAAGCTACCCAGTATCCCGGTCGCAGGCGTGGCTGAATCCGAATCAAATTCAAGCCAGTTCTTCGTAAAGAAAGCAACCAGCGACAACCTTTTAGGCAACAGCTACCTACTATAGCGGAAACGAATGAAGAATGTCTAGTAGGTAGGGGAAAGTTTTTGGGGAAAGGCGGGGGAAGGCTAAATAAGCCTTGTCCAAGTCCAGAACCGTAGTTTCTCTTATAGGAAAACTCCAGTTCTCTAGCTGGACTTGGTTTATAAGAACAGGCAAAAAGCAATCTGAGCAATCTAAGATATGAGTGATTTATCTGAAGTGAACCGCAACATTACCGTATGAATGCCCATCTACAGCCCCTCCCTGATCAGGGGCAACCCTGGCTGTCTCACTCGACAGACTGATCCAAACAGTTGAGAGATCGGAACGCATCGCACAGCAGAATGCAGATAGCGTCAGAGAACTGAGCAGAACGCTGAGAGAGCAAAACCAAACTTTGAAAGAGCAAAATCAAACTTTGAAAGAGCAACACCAAACTCTGAGGGAGCAAAGCCAAACTGTGAAAGAGCAAAGCAGGACAGCATCCGAGCAAAGCAAAACAGTGAATGATCTGGTCGCAATGGTGAACCGACTTCTGGCAGCAAGAGATCTCTAACATTAAACTCCCTGTACATCTTAAGGAATTGGGTCAGGTGACTGACCAAGTTTAAAGCTATTTTCAACTCCCACTTGCTGACACATCTCCAGAACCGGACAAGTGGAACAATGCGGACGCTGGCCAGTGCAGATGTGCTTGCCGAAGGGAACGAGGAGGCGATTAATTTCAACCGAGTATATAGAGGGAAGTTTTTTCTCCAGGGCAACCGTTGTTTTTTCCGGGGTTTTGGTTTGCACATAGCCCCAGCGGTTCGTCACCCGATGCACATGAGTGTCCACGCTGATGTAGGGCTGATGGCAGGCAATCCCCAGAGCCAGGTGAGCGCATTTTGGCCCCACTCCCTTAAAGGACAGCATCACCTCCACATCGCAGGGCAATTCCCCGTTGTGGTCTTCTACAATCTGGCGAGCGATCGCGTGAATCTGCTCCGCTTTGCGATCGGCGTAGGTGCTGCCCTCGATTAATTTCTCAATCTCCTGACAGGTCAGTTGACTGATCTCTACTGGAGTCCGGGCACGACTCAACAGGCGACGTGAGACAGGCAGGCTGACCTCATCGTAAGTCCGAATCGAGATGATGCAGGCAATCAGTTGCTCAAAGGGAGAGTCAAAGCCCTCATCTGCCAAAGCAAACATCGCCGCTTTGGGAAATGGACGTACCGCTTCCTGGATGAGAACTAAGGCGCGATCTATATCAAATGGCTGCTTTTTCACGGCTGGCATTGAAATTAGGTGGGCCAGGAAGTAGCCCCAGACACAATGGGCGAGTTTCTTGCCGTGACATCCAACTGTCAACATCGAGAGCATAGTTTCTACCATCATCCGGCCATTCCACGTGCCCCACGGACAAATCTTGAGATCGGTTAGGGCTTCAGGTTGAGCATGAAAGCCCGTGTCTGCCAGGAGAATCATCCGGTCTTTGAATCGGCTAATCAGGGGTGGAACTTGGGATACAGTCTGACTTGTGGATGTTGGGGCAACGATTGCAGTTGGTCATCGACTCGGCAAAATAAGGCCATGATGAAATCAAGAGAATTCATAGGGTTCATTGCTGGGATCTGGGTTCTACTTCCAGCAAGTACGAACCTTTTTCTGTTGATCGACTAGCATCATTGGTTGCTAAGGGCTGCGCCCGAAAATAAAGTTATGTCAGTCAAAATCTGCTATTATGAACAGCAAAATCCTCAGAAGCATTAGTTTTGAAGGGATAGATAAAATCGGGCGATTAGCACAGGGGTAGCGCACTTCCTTCACACGGAAGGGGTCACTGGTTCAAATCCAGTATCGCCCATATTCTGAAATGCTGTCGAATAACACGCTTTTTGTCGTCGTTAACGAATTGATATCGTCCTTATCAAATTATCAAAGTATTGCAATTGAGAAAGCCGCAGACTTTCTTGCGTTGTTATTGTCGTCCTGAAAATTTGGCACAGGTAATAGCAAGTTTTTAAGTTTGCTGCTACCCATGCCTGCACTTCAGTTTTACACCACAACGGTAGGGCGACTAACCGTAGCCAGAGCCTCGACCAGACTACGAACGACAGCGATCATTTCAACTTCGCTGCTGAGTTTGTTAATGGCGGAACCGACACCGATACCGGATGCCCCTGCCGCGATCGCCATTGGTGCCGTCACATTCGACAATCCAGAGGCACACAAGACAGGGACATTCACAGCACGGGAGATTTCATAGGCCGCAGCCAGAGTGGGAGCCGCTTTTTCAATCAGGCCCAGAGTTCCAGCATGGGTGGGAGTGCTGCTGGTGCCGCCTTCGGTTTGGATGATATCGGCTCCGGCTTTCACCAGTTCTTCAGCCAGTTGCACCTGCTGATCCAGTTCCAGGATGTGGGGAACGGTGACGGACAGGGTGATGTCAGGGAGCAAACGGCGGGTTTCCTGAGTCAGGGTCAGGACTTCGGGAGCTTCAAATCGACGACCTTGAGCGTAGAAGCTATCGAAGTTACCGATTTCGATCAGGTCAGCACCTGCGGCCACACAGGTAACAAAGAGTTCGGGTTCGACAGCAGAAACGCAAACGGGTAAGTGAATCAACTGCTTCACCAGGCGCACCAGATCAGGATCGGCGGCAATATCGACAAAGGTGGCCCCACCCTGGGCAGCGGCTTTGACGACAGCGGACACCCGATCGCGAGCGAAATTATTCAATCCACTAATGACTTTCAGTGCTCGTCCCCGTTGCAGGGCGGTTTGTAGCGTTGGAAGCATGGTCATACTGTTTCTCGTTGAAAATCGTTTAGCCCATTGTTGCACTCCATGGCAAGAGATTCCAGAGGAGTCAATCCTCCAACGCTTCGATTCGCTTCTGGAGTTGCTTCAGGGTCTGGTACATCTCTGGCAGGCGGCTGTAGATGGCGGAGGACTTGAGATAAATTTTGTGATCCACACAGGGATAACCGGATACCACCTGTCCCGGTTCCACAGTGCCGTGAACGCCGGTTTTGGAAGAGGCGATCGCTCCATCCCCAATCCTGGCATTGTTGGCCACGCCCACCTGTCCGGCCAGAATTGCCCGATTGCCGACTTCCACGCCGCCAGCCAGCCCCACCTGGGCAGCAAAGGCACAGCCAAAACCGATCTGACAGCCGTGTCCAATATGCACCAGGTTATCCAGTTTGGTTTGGCGGCCAATCCGGGTGTTACCGACAGCGGGACGATCGACGGTCGAATTGCAACCGACTTCCACACCATCCTCCAACACCACATAGCCGGATTGCTGCATCTTGTACCAGCCCTCCACCGTCGGGACAAAGCCAAATCCTTCGGCTCCGATCACGGCACCGGAATGGATGACACAATCCGCCCCAATGCGAGTGCGTTCGTGAATGGTACAGTTGGCGTGGAGAATGGTGCGATCGCCAATCTGGACATCCGGGTAAATCACGACGTTGGGATGGATGCAAACCTGATTGCCAATGGTCGCTCCGGCCTGGATCACGACATGGGGGCCAATGTAGACCGCATCCCCAACCTTTGCCGTGGGATGAATGATGGCCGTGGGATGAATTTCCGGGGCAGGCTGGAAGGGTTGGTAGAACATCGCCAGCGTCTGGGCAAACATTAACTTGGGGTCTGCTGCTTCCACCCAGGCAATGTCTCGTTCCAGAGCCGCCTGCTGCAATACCTTCCCTTTTGGCAGAATCAATGCTTTCGCTGCTGTGGTTTGCACTTGAGCCGCAAACTTTGCACCCTCAACAAAACTCAGTTGGTCAGCCTGAGCTACATCGATCGCATTTACCCCGGCCACCTCTGGATCCAGGTCAGGACGATCGCTGAGACTCGTATGGGCAGAGGAAACACCAAGCTGTTGGATAACTTCGCTAAATTTCATGGATTCCAGGGACAGTTTGCCAGAGGGTTTGTAGATTACCGACCCTTACTGTATCAAACTAAGAAACGCTACACACTCGACGTGGGAGGTTTGGGGGAAGAAGTCGGCAGGTTGTACGCGGTGCAGATGGTATTGGCCGGACTCACACAGAATTTTTAAGTCACGGGCAAGGGTGGCGGGATTACAACTCATGTAAACTATGCGATCGACCTGCATCTCCAGTAAGGCTTGCAGCACAGCAGGATCACAGCCTTTGCGGGGTGGATCCAGAATCATCACATCCGGTTTTATATCCAGCGCTGGTAAGGCTTGCTCAACGGCTTCCACCTGAAAGCTGACATTTTCAATCTGATTTAAAGCTGCATTCAGTTGAGCCTGTTCTACCGCTTCTGGCTGCACTTCCAGGCCGATCGCCTGCTTCACCTGTTGGGCTAAGGGCAGTGTCAGAGTACCAATGCCGCAATAAGCATCCACCAGCACTTCCTGGCCTTGCAACTGCAATTCTTCTATCACCGCCTGGAGTAGCGCTTCGGTGGTTTCTGTATTGACCTGGAAAAAGGTATCAGGCCGAATTTGAAACGTGAGTCCGGCAAAGGTTTCGTGCAGGAAGGGTTGTCCGGCAATACAGAGAGTTTCAGAGCCAAAGATGGCATTGGTACGATCGTCGTTAATATTCAGACAAACTCCAACCAATCCCGGATAGCGTTCCAGCCAGGTTTGCGCCTGTTCCTCAATGCCAGCCAGGTTGCGATCCTTGACCACCAGCGTCAGCAGCATTTCTCCCGTGCGGCGACCAATTCGCAAGCCCAGATGGCGCACTTTGCCCCGGTGGTGAGCTTCGTCGTAAATCCCCCAGCCCCGTTGCTGAATGTCTTGTTTGACTTCGGCCAGCAGCGGATTCAAACGTTCATCCTGAATTGGGCACTGGTTCAAATTAATCAGTTGGTGGCTGCCTTTCTGGTAATAGCCCGCCTGCACCTGTCCGGTTTGCGA
>JBBIQC010000039.1:0-15517 GCA_037442585.1 Oscillatoriales cyanobacterium bin_317 | reverse complement strand
CTCCAAACCAGCCGATCGCTTGGCCCAGCACAATGGGTTGAGTAGCAGGTAATGCAGCCCACAGGGAGCGGGTTAAACTGGCCCAGAAAGCACCAATGCAGAAGGTCAGGAGGGTGAGCAGCATGGTTAAGCTGCCGCCGCCAATGGTGTAGAGGGTGCCACAGCCACAGGCACCACCCAGTTGCATCCCGATGCCAAATAAGAAAGCTCCGATCGCGCCCTGCACCCCGATGGGGGAAATGCTCCCTCGGACAGGTTGCCCCCAGACGGAACCGCTGGCTAAAACGGGGGCAAACAGGATTGTGGCGATCGCCAGCATCACGAGTTGGGCATACATGCCAGAGACTTCCCGGTGGGCTAACAGCTTGCGGTAGGCCGCAGCAAAGCCAAAGCTGGAATGATACAACGTCATCCCTAACAGTCCACCGATCAGAAACAGGAGGCTATGTTTCCACCCATACTGGCTAAGGGCGATCGCACCAGTCGTCAGCACGAAAAGCACGATCGCCACAATCAGCCGCTGAGGACGCAGACGCTGGGTAAGTGGGTTAGAAGTTGATAGGTTATCTGAAATAACGTCCATCATTCAATAAGAATGGTTGGGCAATCTGGTTAGAGCCAGTAATTCAGCGTCATCATTTCTTGGGGGGCTTGGGTGGATCTGGCGGTGGATCACAACTTGCCAGACCAGGCTGATAAAAATCCATTAAGCCTATCAGGGAAACCGTTCCTAAACATAGGAGAAGTGCCAGAGCAAGCGATCGTATACCTCTCATAACAACTCCTAACGTACATCGGAGGTTAAGGCCTTTTCAGGCCCGGTAGCAACAGGTAGGTTGGTCGTACTGTACTCGGTCCAGGAACCTTCATAAATGCGAACTTTGGGATATCCTAGAAGATGCTTCAGCACCACATATTGTAAGGTTGCTTCCCGGCCTGTACTGCATGTGACAATAATGTCATCGCTTGGCTTAATTCCTCGCTCTGCCAGCAGCTTACGAATCTCATCTAGAGATTTGAGCTTATGAGGATTTTTCAAACTTTCTTGAGCATTATTGGCTTCAGTAAACGTAGGCCAGGGAATGTTCAGTGCGCCAGGAATATGTCCATTGCGAACCCAAATATCTTTCTCTCCTCGGAAGAGTTCTGGTGGACGCGGATCAATAAACACAACACCGGGTTTACCAATCAACTGTTCCACCTGATTCACTGATACTCGAATCGCAGGATTATCCTTCACCGTAAACGTCCCAGCCGTGTAGCGTGGGAAAACTTTCGTCGTTGGTTGTCCGGCTGCCTTGTAGCCCGCAAACCCCCCGTCCAGCACATAGATATCCTTCACACCCGATCGCTCTAACAAGTAAGCCACCATCGTTGCGCCCAGGACATCATTACCACTGGAATAGACCAGCACCCGACTGTTGTTGGACACACCAGATTTAGTAAAAATGCTCCCCAACTTAGCGTTATCCCAATACTGCACGGGCAAAACGCCATTCGGTCCCCGAAAGGCCGTATCGGCGATATTCACAGCGCCAGGTAAATGGGCTGCAATGTATTCTAGTGGAGCATTGCGAACATCTAGAATTCGTAAGTTTGGATCGTTGGCATTGGCGGCGACCCAATCAGGAGATACAAATTGAACGTTGGGTTTAGGTGATGCAGCAACCGAGGGAAAAACCCAGGCTGGAAGCAGAATCAAACTGGCAACAAGCGAGACAATCAAGATGAAGACCTGAGCTTTTTTCCTGCTCAGTAGTCTGCTAGAGAGCGATCGCACGTTCATAGTGGCCTCCTTTCAAGATTTAATTACGATTCGTCGATCAATAAATCGTGGATCAGGGATACAAAATTAGACTGCCATAATCAATCTTCATAGGCAATAGAAAAACGGTGCTGAGACGTTACTGAAGCATTGAAATAATCAAGCCTTTTGCATCTAAATTATTGAATACTTGACGATCGTCATGAACACTTCTGCGATTAATGGGTCTTTTTGAGATGCCCCCCTGTTCTTCGTTCCAGGATTTCCTTTAAGACCAGGGTGACGATCGCCAGGAGAGCCAGCAGAACCGCAGCAGAATAGGCCGCTTCCGTGTCGTAGTTTTTATACGCTTCTTCGACAAACAACGGTAAACTCTGAGTCTGCCCTGCAATATTCCCTGACACCACAGACACCGCACCAAATTCGCCCATCGCCCGAGCATTTGTCAATAAAATGCCATAAAGTAAGCCCCAGCGAATATTGGGTACCGTCACTCGCCAGAACGTCTGCCAGGGGCTGGCTCCCAGGGTATAAGCGGCTTCCTCTTGATCGGTTCCCTCCTCTTCTAATACAGGAATCACCTCCCGCGCCACAAAGGGCATACTGACAAAGGCCGTTGCCAGCACCATTGCCGGAAACGCAAACACAATTTTGATATCCCGCTCAATCAACCACTCCCCAAACCAACCCTGCCGCCCGTATAGCAACATAATCATCAAACCCGCGACTACGGGAGAAATCGCAAAGGGCAGGTCAACAATACTCAGGAGCAAGGTGCGCCCTCGAAAGCGTTTATTAGCCAGTGCCCAGGCGGTACACAATCCGAAGATGGTATTCAGTGGCACTGCGATCGCCGCTAACGATAACGTCATCCGCACCGCATGTTGAAAGTTTGGCTCACCCAGGTTCTGTAAAAATGGGCCAATGCCTTTGCGAAATGCCTGATAAAATACATTGATGGCGGGAATGTAAAGCACCAAAGCCAGAAAGGTGAGGGCGATCGCAATAAAGATAACAGGAACCCAACTCTTCTGGGTTACGGGTTTGGGGGGAGAAGTCGGATCATCCGTTTGCAATGAAGGCCCGATGAGATTGTCAGTCATAGCGTTTTCCCCAGGCTTGAATAAAGTTAATCACCAGTAACATCAGGAGCGAAATGATCAACAGCACCATCCCAATCACGGTAGCTCCTGCATAGTCGTACTGTTCTAACCGTTGAAAGATCAATATAGGGGCAATCAGATCTTTGAAGGGAGTATTCGATGAAATAATCACCGTAGAACCAAATTCTCCAACAGCACGGGAAAATCCCAGAGCAACACCGGTGAGAATTGCTGGCAACAGGGGTGGCAACAGCACTCGCCAGAAGGTTTGCCAGGGAGATGCACCCAGAGACCAGGCCGCTTCTTCCGTTTCTCGCTCCATTTGCATTAATACAGGTTGCACCGTTCGCACCACAAACGGCAGGGAGATAAACATCATGGCAATTCCCACACCCAAACGGGTAAAAGCGATCTTGATTCCAAGGGGTGCAAATAAGGAGCCGATCCAGCCATTCTCGCTGTAGACCGTTGCCAGAGTCAAGCCTGCAACAGCGGTTGGTAGCGCAAATGGCAGATCAATTGAGGCATCAATCAGCTTTTTTAAGGGGAAGCTGTATCTGACTAATACCCAGGCAATTAGAACTCCAAATATCCCATCAATGATGGATGCAATCAGAGAGGTGGTGAAGGTGACATCGTAGGTTGAGAGGGCGATCGGACTGGTTGCAATTCGCCAAAACTCGGCTGGGCCAATAGTGAGCGACTTAGACAACATAGCGGCTGTTGGCAAAAACAGCATAAACGCCAGATAGCCCAGCATGACTCGCCAGGTCCAGGGCATGTGAATCAGTGAGTGCCAGAAGACTTTCCAGGGTGAGTCACCAGAAGTATGAGAAACATTTTGAGAAGAAGCCGTCATGAATCAATTCTCAGTTGAGTAGAACACACTTGCCCCCTAAATCCCCCAATTTTTGGGGACTTCAGCAATTTGGTTCTCCCAGAATTGGGGGCAGGGGGGCAAAAACTGCTGTCAGAATTAGGACTTGGCGATTTGAGCACGAATTTGGTCAAATTGACCGCCGTCCTCAAAGACTTTCTGCGCCTGCTTCCAACCGCCATAATCGTTAATGCTGCCAAGTTTCTTGACAGGAGGAAACTGCGCTGCAAATTCCTTCTCCTTACCCACATCTCCTAAAGGCCGGAACCCAACTTTGGCAAATTCTCGCTGTGCTTCTGGCGTAAACAAATACTCAGCAAATGCTTCAGCCACTTCACGAGTACCATGTTTATCTACATTCTTATCAACTATGGTGGCTGGGGTATCGATAGAAATGTTGATGTCAGGCACAACGTAACTGAGTTTTTCCCCTTTTTGTTTGGCCAGGATGACTTCGTTTTCATAATTCACTAAGGCATCTCCCTGACCTTGTTTCGCGAAGGCATCTGTCGATTCCCGGGCATCCTTGGCTAAGACCGCCACATTTTTATAGGCTTTTGTAACAAAGTCCAGGGCTTGAGCATCAGTGGCTCCAGTTTGCTTCGCGTAATTCCAGAGGGCAAAATAGTTCCAGCGGGCACCCCCAGAGGTTTTGGGGTCGGCTGTCACCCACGTTACACCCTCCTTCGTGAGATCTGCAAAAGATTTGATGTTTTTGGGGTTCCCTTCTCGTGTAATGATGGCCGCTACTGTTTCACCGACAATGCCATTATTGGGAACGCGCTTTGTCCAGTTCTCATTCACAAATTCCGCTTTTACCAGCTTATCGACATCCGCCCCGATCGCCAGATGCACCACATCCGCTTCCAGCCCATCAATAATGGCACGGGTTTGAGACCCGGATCCCCCATAACTTTGCTTGAAGGTGACAGTTTGCCCGTGTTCGGCTTTCCACTTTTCTTGAAACTTAGGAATGATGGCATCATGGGCCGCTTTGGGCACTGCATAGCCAACCAGAGTCAGTTGTACTTCCTGCTTTTGTGCGGATGCTGGACTGGCTCCTCCCGTTGAGCTGGTATTGGTTGAAGCGGTGTTATTACCAGAACAAGCGGCCACTGCAAAGCTCAATGCTGCTCCCACCAGGAACAGTGAAACAAATCCTTTTAGCGAATGCAACCTGAGGCGATAGGTTAAGGATTCTATGAAGCGCTCCCATTGGCTCAGAAGCGAATGCCATCGATTCATACCATGCTCTCCTTGATCAATCTACGGTAATTCCGCAGGAATACCAAATTAGTCTATTGAGGTCGATAGTACAGCCAGCAAGTGTAAAAAGCAAGAAATCCCCTTAATTCTGATGGATTAACTGAAGATTAAAGTGTAACTGAGTTTACAAAGCTTATAGACACTTCACGAATCCTTGCCCTCGCTGGATTACTATGACATACTGGGAATATTAAATACGGTATATCGATAGATTAACCGTATTTTACTTGAATTCTACTGCTACCTTCATTTGAGAGTTTTTTCATGCTAAATGACAGCCAAGGGCTACCAGTCACCACTGACTCGCTGGTGGCGATCGCGGCCATTAATCGCTTTGTTGATGAGGCGTTAGGGTACGGCAAAGAAGCCGAACAGGTTTTAATTCAGGGCAATGTGGCAGATCGGGAATGCGCCTTAATTCATGCCTACACAGCGGCCTATTATCTGTCCCAAGAAAGTGCTGCGTTTCGCAGACGTGCTTCCTTACACATCCAGGCCGCACAACGACATAGCCGAGATGTGACCTGCCGAGAGTGGCTTTATATTGCCGCGATCGTGGCCTGGGCAGAGGGGGCGATTGAGCAAGCCATCTCATTGCATGAGCAGATTGCGGAGGAATATCCAACTGATTTAGTTTCAGTACAACAGGGACAGTATCACTACTTCTATCAGGGAAGGTTTAAAGAACTGGTTCAGATTGGTGAAAAGGTAATGCCAGCCCATGATCAAAATCATTATCTGTATGGCATGGTAGCCTTTGGACTGGAGCAATGCGATCGTCTGGCAGAAGCGGAAGCGATAGGTCGGCAGGCGGTTGCCCTGAATCGCTCGGATGCGTGGGCACAACATGCGGTGGCTCATGTTTTGGAAACACAGGGACGGGTAGAGGAAGGAATTGAGTGGTTGGAAAGCCTTGCCGATACCTGGGAAACGTGCAACTCCATGTTGTACACCCACAACTGGTGGCATTTAGCTCTCTATTACTTGAGGCTAGGTGATTTTAATCAGGTACTGTCCCTTTATGACGATCGCGTTTGGGGTCGGGCTAACAAAAACTCTCCCAAGGATCAGGTCGGTGCGATCGCGACTTTACTGCGTCTAGATTTGCAAGGCGTGGAGACTGGATCTCGCTGGCAAGAGTTGAGTCCATATTTACAACCTCGCATTCACGAACACGCTTTGCCGTTTCAGGATTTGCATTATGTGTATGCGCTGGCTCGTGCCGGACAAACGACCGTTGCTACTGAAATGGTGCGGAGTATGCAGGAGTATGCTCGAACAGTCAGTACTCCTCAGCGTTCGATTTGGGCAAATATTGCTATCCCAGTAGCTCAGGGGTTAATAGCATATGCAAAAGGCGATTGCCTGGGCGCAGTGAGAACCCTAGAATCGCACCTGTCTAACTTACAAATGCTGGGTGGTAGCCATACGCAACGGGCACTATTTCAAGAGATTTATACGAATGCGTTTTACCACTGTCAAAGAAAGCCGAGCCTTACTGCCATTGCCTCTCAAGCAACCTCTCAAAAGTCTCGCGATCGCCACCATCTAACTGTATTATCCACCACTTCATCTACCCAGAAAACTCCACTCCCTTCATTGCGACCTGGAACAAAAACTAAATCTGCTCGAAGTTGGGAGGCTTACAGAATGATTTTGATGAAAGGTGGTCATTTAGGGTGCTGATCAATGGATGGTTGAATGGTGGTAGAGACGTTTCGCCGAAACGTTTCTACCAAGGGAGATGGATCAGTGGATGGAAGTGGGTTTGATACTCTGCGAGATGAATGGGGGCGTATCGGTTGACTCCGTAGTGTTTCATGACATTTTGCAACTCGGTATCTGGATGGAGTAGAGCCGATCGCAATTGGTTAAGTAACCCTCCAAGATGGGTAGCAGCAACAATGGGCGGCATGGGAGCAGGGCCGATCGCAGTAATGATACGGAGTTGTTGGGCTAAAGCAGGATAGTCTTGCAACTCCTGTTCCAACACGGTGCTGTCGATCGCCGCCCAATCTGCACGACCTTCGGCTACCCAACGGATTGAAGCCTGGTGAGAGCCAGATGGCAATGATTGAACTAAGAATTCAGGCCTATATCCATGCAACTGTAAATAACGATGCACCGCATAAAAACCACTGTTGGAACCTGGATCGTTATAACAAAAAACTTTGTTGCACAGATCAGCAAAGTTTGTTGTTGCACTGTTTACATTCACAATCACATCGGAAAAGTAAACAGGCCGGTTCTGATAGCGAGAAGACTGCATCACTGGAGCGACCAGAGGCTGCAGTTGATTCGGAGCAATCTGTTGGTATTTAAACAATGGCAAACCGCAGATAAAGGTCAGATCGAGTTTATCGGACAATAAAAATGGATCCGCTAACGGATCCGCTTGTCCCTGAATCAGGCGAATATCGAGGTTAAAGGTTCGAGCTAAATAGAGCGTGACCGCCTGGTAGTAATCGAACCAATTAGGGGCCAGATAAGAAATGGCCAGGAGTCTTTTAGAGAAAATCATTTTTGCTCGGAGGCGTTTAGCTCTGCACAGGGAGGATTGACTGAGAGTTTTTGCATGAACTTCCGCCCTGTTTCATACAGCCACAAGATCCCGATGCTGAATAACGCCAGCACCATAATTCCCATAATCGTACTGTAGGCTTTGATATGCCAGAAGAGACGCAAGACCAACGCTCTGAGCAAATAAAGGGGCTTTAGTAGCGTGTAGGCACTTCTTTGAAACAGATTGGAGCGCTGGTTCAGAACTGAAGAGGGGGTTGGATATACGATCGCCATAATGATGTCCTATAAATATCGTGCAAATGTCCAGAAGCCTCATGAATTCAGGGGAGGAACGAAACCCAACACTGAGGGATGCTGGGTTTCAATCTTCAACTCAACCGACGAAAGCATAAAGTCTGTATTATTTGATTCCTGTGGTAGCTACTGCTTTGCCTATTTCAGTGGCTTTAGGAACCTCAATCAGTTGTCCCGTCTTAACGTCGTAAATGTAGCCATAAATGGGAATAGTTGGTGGCACCAATGGATGATTGCGAATTCGTTTCACATCCACATAAACACTTTCTGCCAGATCGCCAAAAGTTAACCAATCCACAAATTCCGCTTCGCTGGAGCCTGGGCTTTGACCAGCATCTCGCCATTCCCCCCCATCAAAGATTGCCGTTTCCAGGCTATTAGCGAGTAACTTGCGAATAATGGCATCCGTAAACAGTTGCATTCCACAGTCGGTGTGGTGAATGACAAACCATTCGCGAGTTCCCAGCAGTTTGTAAGAAATGACGAGAGAACGAATGGCATCATCGCTGGCTCGTCCACCCGCATTGCGAATCACATGGGCATCTCCTTCCGCTAATCCCGCATACTTAGCCGGATCTAAGCGGGCATCCATGCAGGTCAGGATGGCAAATCGGCGACCGGGCGGCAATGGCAAATTACCCTTCTCTCCAAAACCGGCCACATACTCCTGATTTGCGGTCAGCACCTCTTGTAAAACTTGACTCATGATTGGCCTTTGATTAAAATACGGTAACTTGATAGGTATTTAGTAGTATGTCTGCCTACTATGACATGAGTTTGTTGGAAAAGCAAGATGACCGAATTTAGTTCTAGAGGAAAGGCTATGAATAATCCCCTACTGGCAATCACCCTGTCCTGTGTAATCAGCTTTTTCACATTGATCCTGCTGGCCTTCGTATCATGAGTTAAGAAAGCTGCACAAGAATTGACATCCAGAGAAACCGCCATTAGTCTGTCGGAATGGGGAGTTTTATGTCTAACCAGACTCAATCACGGTATGAACCTGGAAAATGGCCAGTCCATGAAGCCCAAAACGGAATCGGTGCGATCGCTAAAAAAACGATCAAAAGATGTCAGCACGGTATCGGCGCAACCGTTGAAAAAAGGATCGGGAGATGTCAACATGGCATCGGCGCAACCGTTGAAAAAAGGATCGAGAGATACGCGCGCGATCGTCACGATTCTGGCAATCCTGCTGTCCCTGGCTCTGTTGTCCACTTTTTTTGTGATTGTGGATGCTGGAGAGCGGCGTGTATTAATGCGGTTTGGAGAAGTGCAGCATCGCGTTTTAGGAGAAGGACTACATCCAATCATCCCGATCGTTCACACTGTAAAGAAATTGAGTGTGCGAGTCCAAAATCAGGAGATTTCTGCTGAAGCTTCCTCGCGGGATTTGCAGGATGTTTACACCGATGTGGCATTGAACTGGCATATCATTCCCGAAGAAGCCAGCCTGATCTTTCAACAAATCGGTGATGAAGCGGCGATCATCGATCGCATCATTAATCCTGCTGTAGAAGAAGTGTTGAAGGCGGTGATGGCGCAATATACGGCAGAAGAAATCATTACCCGTCGGGGCGAAGTGAAAGCAGGTGTGGATCAGACGCTGGTTACGCGCTTGCAACCGTATCATATTGCCGTAGATGACATTTCTCTGGTGCATGTGCATTTTACGAAACGGTTCAGCGATGCTGTAGAAGCTAAGCAGGTGGCAGAACAGGAAGCTAAACGAGCCGAATTTATTGCTCTCAAGGCGGCGAAGGAAGCAGAGGCGAAAGTCAATCTGGCACGGGGAGAAGCGGAAGCAGATCGCTTACTGAAAGCCTATTTAACCCCAGAGCTGCTACAGCGTCAGGCATTGGAGCGATGGAATGGCAATCTGCCGTTGATTATGGGTGGGGAAAATCCCAAGTTTTTGAATTTAGAGGAACTCTTGAAGGTGAACCAGAAGCAGTTGAAAGCCAGTTCCAAGCCATAAGGATTTTGGATTTGCGATTTTGGATTTTGGATTTTTAGCTCACCCTATTTGTAACCATCTGTGCAAAAGCGATCGCAATTTGGGTTTGAAATCGTTGGCGATGCTTGAGCAAGAGAACAGGTTGTTCAATTTCTAGAGATTGGTTCGTTTGGTGATCTTTGACCTGAACGGCATGCAGAGTCCCTAACTGCAGTTCTTTGACCACCATTAATTCTGGAATGGTCGCTGCTCCTACGCCACTTTCGACCACGGCCTTAACCATCTCGCTACTGTTCAGTACCAGAGCCACATTTAGTTCCAACGGATCTAATCCCCACTGCTGTAGAGTTTGTTCAAACATGCGCTGGGCACCGGAACCGGACTCCCGCATCACCCAGGGAGTGGTAATCAACTCATCCAGAGGCACGATTGCCTGCCCATACCAGGGATGAGATTGACCAACTACAATTAGAAGGCGATCGCGCCCCACTACAATCTGCTCCAGTACACTCTTCAGGGTCGACTTCACCTCCCCCGCAATCACTCCCAGATCAAACAATCCAGTTGCTGTCCCTGCACAAATTTCTTCTGCATTGGCCAGGGTGCAATTAACCGAAATACCGGGATACTGTTGCTTGAATTGACTGATTTGTTTCGGTAGCCAGTAATTGCCGATCGTCAGGCTAGATCCCAGCTTTAACTCTCCCTGTTGCAAGTTATTGAATTCCCGCAATCTTCGTTCTGTAAGCACAACCTGATCCAGAATTTTTTGGGCTTCCAGTTGCAATAACTTTCCTGCAGCGGTAATTTCAATGCGCCGATTTAACCGATGAAAGAGCTTCACCCCATACTCTTCTTCTAAATTTTGAATTGCCGCACTGACGGCAGGTTGGGTAATATAAAGAGCTTCCGCTGCCCGTGTAAAGTGAAGGTGCTCGGTAACGGCTAAAAAAATCCGAAGCTGCTCAAGAGTCATTGGAAAAACGATAATTTTAGCATTCAATCTGTGCCACTGGACAAGTAATTAGAATTTGGGATTGATTCCGAAAATCTGGACCGATTTGTTACTGAAGTTTAACATCAAAAAAATCCTCATAAGATACTGGGGTTTGTGGGCTTTTTGAGGGGCAAAGACCTAGCCAGAACAGGAATCAGCGACTAAGAGCCACTCTTCAGATTCGAAAGGATCTACTTTTGCAAAGAATATACCCTAAAAAGGATGATTCATAAATTGAATTTATTAATTCAAAAAAAAAGAATATTTGCTTCTATTGTCTTGAATTCATACATTGAATGCAGGTGTTTTGCATGGATCCTTGCTGAACAAACCCTGCTATTTTCCGAGGAATTAAACCCTACTCATTTATGAGGAATTCGATGGCCGAAATGGACAATTTATACAGGGATTTGTAGCATGGCAACTGAACCTCGATCGCGCCATAGTGTCCACGGATTAAAACCGAATTGTCTCTCCTTTGGAGAAGTGTTAGCACAATCCTTTGCCGTGATTGCACCGACGACGATTCCAGCCTCCAACCTGGGTCTGATTGTCGCGTTGTCGGGCAAGGGTACCTGGTTGAGCTTTGTGATTGGCTTAGTGGGGCTGATTTTTGTCAGCATCAACATTAATCAATTTGCCAGTCGCTCTGCATCGCCCGGTTCCCTCTACTCTTACATTGTGAAAGGACTGGGGCCAACCGCAGGTGTCGTTTGTGGCTGGAGCCTGGTGCTGGCTTATCTCTTTACCGGCATGTCCGTGCTGTGCGGTTTTGCTAACTTCAGTAGCACAATGATTGGTCATCTGGGCCTGCACCCAAGCAGTTTTACCCTACTAGCGATCGCCGCAGGGATTGCCTGGTATGCGGCCTACAAAGATGTTCAATTGTCGGCAATGGCGATGTTGTGGCTGGAAGGTGCGTCGATCGCCCTGATTGTCATACTAGGTGGAATTATCTGGGCACACAAGGGATTTGCTCTCGATTGGTCACAATTGACGTTACAGGGCGCGACACCAGGCAGCATTGCCACAGGATTAGTCTTGGTGATGTTTGGCTTCTCTGGCTTTGAGAGTGCAACGTCGCTTGGAGATGAGGCCAAAAAACCCCTGAGAACCATTCCTAAAGCCGTGATGGGAAGCGTGATTCTAGCTGGGTTATTCTTTACCTGCATGACCTACATTGAGACGTTGGGATTTGCGGGAACAGGTGTTGCCATTGCCACCACAGAAGAACCTTTGGGCTTCCTGGCCCAACGAGCCGGAGTCGGATTTTTAGGAGAACTGGTGGCGATCGGTGCTCTGTTCAGTTTCTTTGCCTGTGTCCTGGGAAGTATTAATCCCGCTGCCCGCATCTGCTTTACGATGGCCCAACATGGATTGTTCCACTCTTCCCTGGGAACGGCCCACGCCTCAAACCGCACCCCCCATATTGCCGTTACTCTCTGTACCTTTGTGATGTTTCTGGTGCCTGCGGTGATGAGCCTGTTCCAGATTAAATTGTTCGACAGCATGGGCTATCTGGGCGCGATCGCCAGTTATGGTTTCCTGACTGTTTATATCTTAATTTCGATTGCGGCTCCGCTTTATTTGCACAAAATTCGCAAACTTCGTTCACAAGATGTAGGATTCTCCGTCTTATCCGTTGGCTTCATGATCATTCCCGTTCTCGGTAGCATCGGCATTCCCGGCAGTAACCTGTTTCCCATCCCCGACGCTCCCTACAATGCCTTCCCTTATCTGTTCTTGATTTATCTGGTGATCACCTGCGGCTGGTTCATCCTGCAACGTCTGCGATCGCCTCACCTCGTCCGCTCCATGAAACTTCGTGTAGAAGCGGTCTACACCCACTTTGAAGAAATGGAGCCATCCCATCATCCTCATTTGAAGGTGATTGGTGCTGATGAAGAACTATAGGCATATTGGTCACTTGTCCTCTGTCCTTTGTCATTTGTGAAGAACCAATGGCTCATCTTTGTTTTTTGCTCTTTGTTCTTGCTCAATAGCCAAGTGACCAATGATCAATGACCAATGACTAATGCCAACAACTAATGACCAATGACCAATGACCAATCCAATGAATACCCTACTGACTGCCATCTCAACCGGATTTACTGCCTTTACTGCTACGAATCTGGATGACATCGTGATTCTGCTGCTGTTCTTTTCTCAGGTCAATGCTGTATTTAAGCGGCGGCATGTGGTGGCTGGACAGTATCTGGGATTTACGGCCCTGGTGATCGCCAGCCTGCCGACCTTTTTCGGCAGTCTACTGCTGCCCCGTCCCTGGATTGGTCTGCTGGGCATTCTCCCAATCGCGATCGGCATTAATCGGTTGCTGACTCCTGATGAAGACGGCGCATCCCCTGAGGATCTGCCTGAAACTCCGGAGCGATCCTGGTTCACCAGTTTTCTGTCTCCCCAAACCTACGGTGTGGCGGCTGTCACCTTCGCGAATGGAGGCGATAACATTGGCATTTATATGCCGCTGTTTGCCAGTTGTTCCGGAGAAAAGTTAGTCATCATCCTGAGTGTATTTTTCACCCTGGTGGGAGTCTGGTGTTATGTGGCCAATCGACTGACCGCAGTGCCTGCGATCGCTGAAGCCCTAACCCGCTACGGTAACTTGCTGATTCCCTTTGTCCTGATTGGCTTAGGAATTTTGATTTTGATCGATAGCCATACCCTGGAAAACCGAGGTCTAGCCGTCCTCACCCTCGTCATCAGTGGCTCCTGGTTCCTCTCCCTAATCACCAATCTGTCCATTCCCACCATGTCAGAAGTTAACCTATTGCCCTCTAAACCCAACAAACTGCCATGATCTTCCCGCCCGTACAGACGAGATCAATCGCATCTCTACCTCAACCCTGATCCCTAATCCCCAACCCCTATTGCCCATTCCCCACTCCCTCCCAGTAGGATCGCTATACGATAGCTAAAATTCTGAGAGGTTTGCCGTGGGCTGGATAGTTGAAGCGATCGCAACTGGATTTACCGCCTTTGTGGCCACCAATATTGATGACATTCTGATCCTGATGGTGTTCTTTTCCCAAACCAATTCCCAATTTCGACCCCAGCACATCATTCTGGGGCAATACCTGGGCTTTGGTCTGATTCTGCTAGCTAGCCTGCCTGGTTTTTTCGGAGGATTAATCATTCAGAAAGAATGGATCGGCTTACTGGGATTTGTCCCGATTGGGATGGGGGTGTATCGCCTCCTGTATCCCGAACAAGAAGAAGAGGTGATTCAAACAGTTTCCCAGGAGGGGGCGACTCGGTTCAGCAAGCTGCCTGGCTTCTTCCGCTTGAGTCGCTTGCTTCCCCCCCAAACTTATTCGGTTGCGATGATTACTTTGGCGAATGGAGGAGACAATATTGGCATTTATGTACCCCTGTTTGCAAACACTTCTCCCGTTGGTCTGGGTGTGATTCTGGCTATTTTTCTTTTCTTAGTTGGAGTTTGGTGCTACATTGCTTACCAACTTATCCAACATCCTGCGATCGCCCATATCCTAACCCGCTATGGAGAGGCTATTGTTCCGTTTGTTTTGATTGGTTTAGGGATTTTCATTTTGAATGATAGTGAAAGTTATCGATTGTTGCCCCAATTTAGGGGTTAACCATGCCTGGAGCTTTAAACTCTTAGAATTTTCCACAAGGAGAGATGTCATGAAAGCGTTAAAGATTTTACTGGTGCTGCTGCTCTGTGTGGTCAGTTTGGCAATCGCTGGCCCTGCTTCTGCCGATCGTATTGCTAAAAAAAGCCCAGATTATCCTGTAGTGACTCAGGCTTTGAATCACCTGTTGCAGCTTCAGAAAGACCCCAACCAAACAACTTACCAACCGGAAGAGTTACAGCAGAAAATTGCCGACGTGAAGCTGCAAAAATACATTCTGGAAACGTCGAAGAACTGGGGTACCTGCCGCAACGAAACCGGAAAAACCCTGGCCATCTATGCCCATCAGCCAAAGGCATCCGCGACTAATACTCTTTATTATTTAGGTGCAGGTCAGGAAACTGATGATGATTGGGATTGTGATGGTGTGTATTTGCCTAGTGATGCCAAGATTGCTGGCTTTAACTTAACTGGTTCCGATCCAGTCGCGCTGAAAATTCTGGATGGTTCGCGGCTGGTAGCCACCACAAACCCTGACACTGGAGAGCTAGAACTGAATTTACCTCTGGCGCTGACCGAACTGGTGAAGGCAGGAGAAGTGAATTGGTCGGTTCCGGCAATGGCGCAGGCGGATATTGATGCTCAAGTCCCAAATGCACCTGTTGATTAATGAAACTGCCAATGATGTTGTTTAAGACCAAAGGGTCATCAGAAACGGCGGATCAGGCGGTTGAGAAACCGTTGAGGCGCAATCCGAATCGCATCCGGGATCACCTGGCCAATGAACGCACCTATCTTTCCTGGATGCGAAGCGCGATCGCCCTGATGGGGTTCGGAGTTCTGATTGTCCGGCTGCGAATTTTGCGTCCACCACTGGCCCCTCAACCTCCGGGTAATGGCTGGAAACTGGGACTAGCTTTTGCGATCGTAGGTCTATTGGCCGTAGTATTGTCTACTCAGCATTATTTTGCGGTGCGAGATGATATTGAAGAAGATACCTATGAACCTCCCGATCGCTGGATTATTTTGTCCAGTATCATGATTCTTCTGTTAGGAATGGGAGTGATTTATTATGTCTTTTCGGTTCCTCTGGAATCTCTCGATACGTTGATTCTGGAGTA
>JBBIQC010000038.1:10473-15715 GCA_037442585.1 Oscillatoriales cyanobacterium bin_317 | reverse complement strand
TCCTGAAGAATTCATCTTCGACCCAGAAGGCGTAATCCTGGATCCTGAAGTCCTCTACTTTGCCCAGATGGCCACCCGTCAGGGTAAATCCGGCAGTCGCGCACTGATCTTTTCTGAAGACCGAGGCCGCTACATCAAACCCTTCATGCCCAAGGGACAGGCCCGCCGGATTGCCGTCGATGCCACCCTGCGAGCCGCCGCTCCCTACCAGAAAGCCCGCAGACAACGCGCCGCAGCTCAAGAAATTCAAAATTCAGAATTCAAAATTCAAAATTCTCCACGAAAGCGGGTTTTCGTCGAACAATCCGACATTCGGGCAAAACGACTGGCGCGAAAAGCGGGTGCGCTAGTGATCTTTGTCGTCGATGCATCCGGGTCGATGGCGTTGAATCGAATGAATTCTGCCAAGGGAGCCGTGTTGCGGTTGCTGACAGAGGCGTATCAGAATCGCGATCAGGTATCGCTGATTCCCTTTCGGGGAGAACAGGCTGAGGTCTTGTTACCACCCACCCGATCGATCGAAGCGGCCAAACGCCGACTCGATCGCATGCCCTGCGGCGGTGGTTCTCCCTTGGCACATGGGTTAACGCAAGCGGTGCGGGTCGGGATGAACGCCAAACAATCCGGCGATATTGGTCAGGTGGTGATTGTGGCGATTACCGATGGACGGGGCAATATTCCCCTGGCCCGATCGCTGGGTGAACCCATCCTGGACGGTGAAAAGCCGGACATTAAAGCCGAACTGCTGGACATTGCTGGAAAGATCCGCACGGTGGGTTTTCAGTTACTGGTGATTGATACCGAAAACAAATTCATTTCCACAGGATTTGCCAAGGAACTCGCCAAGCATGCGGGAGGTAAGTACTATCACCTGCCCAAGGCTACCGATCAGGCGATCGCGTCAATGGCCCGCAATGCCATTTCCGATATGAAGGCTCGGTAAGCGATCAACTGCTCCTGGATCTGGACGAATTGACCTCAGAACTCGATTAACTGATACCAATTTAAATGGTTTTCAGGGCAGATAGGGCATCTAGGATGAAGGAGTAACCTGTGAGGGAAGCAATCACTTCAGAAGTTAACTCAGCGAGGAGTTGATCAACTTTGGCTTGTAATTGATCTAAGGTTTTGAATGCTGCCCACTTCAAATCTGCCTTGAGATATTCCCACAATCGCTCAATCGGATTTAACTCTGGAGAGTAAGGCGGTTGAAACAACAAAATGACATTTTCTGGCACAACCAAATCCTGGCTCGTGTGAAACCGTCCATTATCAACTTGAAGAATGTTGAGACTCTCTGGATACGCTTTGGAGAACTCATCGAGGAACGCTTGATAGCATTCGGTATCAACATGGGAAAATTGCAGGAAGAAGGACTCTCCGGTTGCGGGTTCAACGGCTCCGTAGAGCCAAAAGGCTTTGAATAACCACTGCCATTGCCCAATCGGTTTGACCCCACAGGCAGTCATCAGTCTTCCCATCAAGGTTTTGAGTCCAAAGCGGCTCTCATCCTGAGCAAAGTAGCGAATGGGTCGTTCGTCTTGGCGCACTTGGCGATAGTACTGGTTCAACAAATCGAGGTCGTCAACCAGGTTTTTTTAATGCATCCCGTTGCTCTGGGTCTTGCTTGTTGTTTTCAGGACGAGCCACCTTCAACTTGGCTTGGAGGCGATAGCGCGTCATCTGGTACACCGCATGATACTCCGCTTCGATGCCGAATGTCTGGGCCAACCACTGCTGCACTTCTCCATAGCGGTTAAAGCCATGATTCGCATCTTCTAGCCGCTTGGCTAAAGCCGCTTCTGCCCATTGTGGAATCACCCGCACCCCTCCAGGTGCTGGTTTGGTCTCCAACCCATCTGCCCTGTACCCAATTTAAATTGGTATGAGGTTCGTGCTCCCTGCCCATGACCCGCAAAATTGCACTGACGGTACGTTTGCCGGGTGCTACAATGGCACCCACCAGCAAGACAAGGGCTGATTCCCAAACAGGTTTAGCAAATAATGGGGCAAAGGCTAGAATCGAGGCTGTTAACTTTTTCGGTAGCAAATCCATCAGGAGAAATCGGATAATGTCTTTCCTGATTTTGCTACCTTTCCTCCTTCAAAATGGATAAAGTCGAACTAATACGAAATCTGTTTAAATGATTTCTCTTTGTACTTGCCGTAGGTTGATTTTGTGTATAAACATACGGCTATACGACCATGCTCAAAATTCCATCTTATTATTCCCAGGCAGGTCTACCTAACAATTTCCGGAACAGGTTAATGATCCAACTTTAAGAACATCTAAGGACAATTTCACAAAAATGTCACAAAGTTCGGTTAGTGTTTTGTTAGAAATCAACCTAACCAGATACTTTAACCTTAAAAATCCGCCTGCACATCAAGTTCTCAATATATTTCTATGATTAAGACGGCGATCGGCCACAGTGAAGATCCTGATTCCCTGGCAGCCATTGATGAAGTTTTAGCACAATGCCATGAAACATTAGCCGATCAACCCCCTCAAGCTGGCATTCTGTTTGCGGGAATCGACTTTGAACATGAACTGCTGTTGCAACAAATTCATCAATCTTTTCCTGACATAGCCCTGATTGGCGGCACCACCGATGGCGAAATCTCCTCCCAACTCGGATTCCAACAGGATTCCATCACTCTGATGCTGCTCTGTAGCGATCGCATTCAGTTTAGTGCAGGCATTGGTACTGACCTTTCCCACGATCCCCAGACCGCCGTGCAACAAGCCGTCCACCAGGCCCAGGCTCCCCTGTCAGAAACGGCCCGACTTTGTTTAACCACACCCGAAAGCCTGACGATCGCTCCTCAAACGGTCGTGGAACACTTGCAGCAGGCACTGGGGCCACACATCCCCATCTTTGGAGGGGCAACAGGGGATCAGTGGCGATTTCAGCAAACCTATCAGTTCTGTGGCACTCAGGTTTTTAGTGATGCTGTTCCCATCCTCCTGCTGGCGGGAGATTTTTGCTTTTCCTACGGTGCCGTCAGTGGTTGGACTCCCATCAGTCAAGCGGGGATTGTCACCAAGTCCCACGGCCCAATTCTCTATGAAATTGATGGACAACCTGCCCTGGAATTTTATCGCCGCTATTTAGGGAATCTACCGCCCTCACCGGAATATCCTTTAGCGATTTTTACAACCGAAGGCAGTGACTTTTTGTTGCAGGGCTGTGTTGCCTATGATCCAGAGGTAGGAAGTACCACCTTTTTTGATCATATTCCCGAACAGGCGATCGTCAAATTGACGAAAGCCAGTCGTGATGAAATCCTGGCCGCTTCTCGCACCTCCTTTATGAGTGCCCTGGAAACCTATCCTGGCACGGAACCGGAGGTGGCGCTGTTCTTCTCCTGTGGTGCCCGTCGCTATCTTTTAGGCACTCGTACCCAGGAAGAACACCAAATGATTCACACCTGTCTCCCCCATCTCATTCCCTATATTGGTATCTACTCTTACGGAGAAATTGCACCTGCAAGCTCTAACTCAACCAGTCGCATCCACAATATGACTTTTGTCACTTTGTTACTGGGTAGTGAAAGCAACTACCCAACCCATCCATAAGGCGGTATGTTTGATTATTAATAAAAAACTTGGGCTGGTTTGATGGATGGGAGCAATGACCAACACACGATTAAAGCATTGGAGAAAGCTAACCGTATTCTCCAGAAAAAATTGCAACAAATGGAACGAACATTGTTGCAACTGGAAGGGGCTAATGCTCGTAAAGAATCGATGCTGGAACAGGTGATTGCAGAGCTAAAGGAGAGTGAAGAACGGTTTCGCTTAGTCGTAGAACAGACGAGACAATTGATATACGACTATGATGCGGCATCGGAGCAAATTCGCTGGGAAGGAGCAATTCAGGAGATTACAGGTTTCTCGCCGCTGGAGTTCAAAAAAATCAAGGTTTCAACCTGGCTCGATCAGATTCACCCTAACGATCGCGCGATCGCCGCCCAGGTTTTTGAGCAGTCCCGATACCAGGGAGAGCATTACCATGTGGAATATCGCTTTCGGCGAGCCGATGGCACCTACATCCCATTGGAAGATTACGGTGTTTGCCTTTCCCAGGGAAATTCTTATCGCCTGGTGGGTGCCATTAATGATATCAGTGAATTGAAGCAGGCCCAGGCCCAATTGGTACAACAGGAGAAGATGTCATCATTGGGGCAACTTGTGGCAGGGATTGCCCATGAAATTAACAATCCCGTCAGTTTTATCTACGGCAATCTCAACCCAGCCAGAAATTATATTCAAGATTTGCTGAGACTGATTCATCTCTATGAAGAGCACCATCCTAATCCAGCCCCTGCCATTCAAGCAGAAATGGCTGCAATCGATCTCGATTTCCTTAAAACTGATTTACCTCGGTTACTTACGTCAATGGAAATGGGCACAACCCGGATCAAGGATATTGTGCTGTCCCTACGCACCTTTTCACGTTTGGATGAAGCAGATTTCAAATCAGTAAATATTCACGAAGGACTCGATAGTACGTTAGTGATTCTTGATCACCGTTTGAAGGCAAAACCTGACCGTGAGGCCATTCAAGTGATCAAAAGCTATGGTGACTTACCTAAAATCGTGTGTTATCCAGGACAACTCAATCAGGTCTTCATGAATATTCTGGTGAATGCAATCGATGCCCTGGAAGAACTTAACCCGCCTCAGCCCATGATTCATATTCGCACTGTGCAAGTGTGCGATCGCCAAATCGCAATTCATATTGCTGATAATGGCCCTGGCATTCCAGACACCATTCAGAAATCGTTGTTCGATCCATTTTTTACCACCAAAACTGTTGGCAAAGGAACGGGATTGGGATTGGCGATCGCTCGTCAAATTGTTGAAGAAAAACATGGTGGGACGATCTCAGTCACGTCTAAAGTGGGTGAGGGATCAGAGTTCAGATTGACATTGCCACTTCTCTGACATTGCCACCTGATTAGCCAACAGATCTTTGAAAACCGAACTAAGATAGGCGGTTATTACTATAACTGCAAAATAAGAAAATCCTTCACATTTCGTTACATTAGGGGTATGGAATTGTCCTGAGCCAGCTTTATTGATGCAAGAAGTGGTTGGCCCAATTCCTTTAGTGAGGTAACGAAATGAACAATAACATTCGTGTCGGAAGCCTGTTTGGGATTCCCTTCTATATCAATCCCTCCTGGTTCCTGGTGTTAGGACTGGTGACATTCAGCTATGGCAGTGGTTTAACCG
>JBBIQC010000038.1:8013-10384 GCA_037442585.1 Oscillatoriales cyanobacterium bin_317 | reverse complement strand
TGGCACTCAGACAAGGGGTGGGCGTGAAGTCGATCACGCTGTTTCTGTTTGGTGGATTGGCCAACCTGGAAAAAGAATCCAAAACTCCAGCAGAAGCGTTTTGGGTGGCGATCGCTGGCCCCCTGGTCAGTCTATTTCTGTTTGGCACGATTACAGCCCTGACCACTGTTACTCATGGAGCAGGCCCACTGGCCGCAATTCTGGGTACGGTAGCTTACATCAACCTGGTGCTGGCGTTGTTTAACCTGATTCCCGGTTTGCCGCTGGATGGGGGCAATATTCTGAAAGCGATCGTCTGGAAGGTGACGGGCAATCCGTATAAAGGCATTCAATTTGCCAGTCGCGTGGGGCAATTGTTTGGTTGGGTTGCGGTGATCTCCGGTTTACTACCGCTGATTCTGGCAGGCAGTTTCGCGAATATCTGGAACCTGCTGATTGGTGGCTTTTTGCTGCAAAATGCTGGACGATCGGCTCAATATGCCAGATTGCAGGATTCCTTAACAGGACTGACTGCTGCGGATGCTGTAAACCCCAACGGCCCGATCGTGTCTGAGCAGCTTTCCCTGCGCGAGTTTGCCGATCAACGGATTCTCGATCGCTCTCACTGGCGTAAGTTTCTGGTGACGAATGCGATGGGACAGTTAATCGGAACGATCGCCGTCGATGATCTCACGACTATTCCCAGTGCTGTCTGGCTAGAACGGACTGTCAGTGAATTGGTACGACCGATTGAACCATCAATAATGGTGGACCGCGATCGGCCTTTAGGAGATGTGATCAACCTTCTGGAAGAACGTCAACTCAGGGCAGTCCCCGTCGTGCAAACGAATGGCATGTTAGTTGGATGGTTGGAAAAAGCCGCGATTATCAATTTGCTACAAAACAGACTGCAGGCAAATCCATAGGACTTACGCATTGACAGATTGAACAAGGTGTGTGAAGAGTGCTAACTCATAAGCGGGCCTTGCAGAATCAACTAGCGAGCAACCTCCTGATACAAAGTTCGTTGGAGGGCATACCAGTTGCCCAACCGTTGTTGCCAAGCAAATTCTGTTTTTCCAGCCCAAGCCAGCAGGTCGGCATCCGGATAGGGCAACAGGTAGTAGCGACAGGATTCGTCTTTGAATCGCTGGCAAAACACCTTCACAGGGCCTCCTCCCTTGAGCTGCACCAGTAAACCTTGGGCTGGAATCGTCAGACTGTCAACCCGTTGATAGGCTCCTGCCCCAATCCGTACCAGTCGATTTTTAGCGACTCCCACCAGAAATCCCAGTTGAACGTTTTTGAGCAAGTTGAGATTTGCTTTGGAGGCATACCAAGCATCGCTGGTGAAGGCTTTGGGCTGTACTCCCGATGGCAGTACTTCTTGAATCATCTCCTGAAGATATTGATTTTTGATTTTCC
Organism: Oscillatoriales cyanobacterium bin_317; assembly: GCA_037442585.1. Classification (GTDB taxonomy): domain Bacteria; phylum Cyanobacteriota; class Cyanobacteriia; order Leptolyngbyales; family Leptolyngbyaceae; genus Leptodesmis. Next base: position 8,980 of record JBBIQC010000038.1, on the reverse strand, counting down.
CCTCTCGCTTGTCATAGAGGCGATAGGTAATCGGCACCCTCAACCCATTTGGATTCGTGTAGTAGAGAGTGATTAACGGGATTCCTAATACGGGTCTACCGTGTTTACTGCTCCAGTAATATCCCAACAACTCGATCGCCTTTGGATCACTGTAGGGTTTTCGATGACGGTATCATCTCCACTGATCACTCTTCCGTTGAGTTCAATCCAGCCCTGTTCGACCAGCACATTAAACAGGTCTTTGGAACCATAGCGCTCTCGACTGAGAAAGCGGTTGATGCTGTCGTGAGATACCACTTTGAGGATCTCTGCTATCTGGCTACATCCTGCCCCTTGGGGTTGAGCCAGGAGATATCGCACATACAGGTCAAGGGTGCAGTGAGCAGTTGAGGGTTTACTGGGAATTCGCACGAGAGTTAGGAACGTTACCCCTCACTCAAGTCTTAAGCCAGGGCTAGAAATGTTTTGGAAGGTTCATAACTGTTGTACCTGGAAAATGTTTGCATTCAAACTTTAGATGCGCTATTCTGTTTATATACAAACAGTATCAATTAGTTTGTTTGCAGATCTTTGGTTAGGAGAACACGATGAACGAACCTGTTATTGCTGCAACACAGCCCTCCGTCATGGAACTGGAACCGGGAACTTACTACTGGTGCAGTTGCGGATTATCCAGTAATCAACCGTTCTGCAATGGTGCTCACAAAGATACTAGCTTCGCTCCCATGAAGGTAGAAATCACAGAAAAACGGCAAGTCGCTCTGTGTGACTGTAAACGCACAGGCAATGCTCCCTTCTGTGATGGCAGCCACGTCAAACTGTAAGACAGTTCTAAGTTTTAAGTTTTGAGTTCTCAGGTAGGAATTGGTAATTGGCTGAGATAATCTCAGACCTAACCCCCAACCCCCTTCCCTACCAGGGAAGGAGGCTTTGAAAAGTTCCCCGCTCCGCACCTGGGCGGAAATTT
>JBBIQC010000038.1:0-8003 GCA_037442585.1 Oscillatoriales cyanobacterium bin_317 | reverse complement strand
GGAGGGGCTAGGGGAGGGGTTTTTAAGGTGGATGAGAGAATCTCAGACCTCCATCTAGGAATTACGCAAACTTAAAACTTAAAACTCAAAACTCAAAACTTCCCTTTCCCCTGGAGGTGTTACTGATGATTACGATTCGCCGATCGCACGAACGAGGTCACGCCAATCATGGTTGGTTAGATTCCTATCACACCTTTTCTTTTGCCAATTACTACGATCCTGAACATATCCATTTCCGCAGTTTGCGGGTGATTAATGAAGATCGGATTGCTGCCAAAGGTGGCTTTCCGACTCATCCGCACCGCGATATGGAAATCATTTCCTACGTAGTATCTGGCTCCCTGGCTCACCGGGATAGTTTGGGTAATGTGGAAACGATCGGCAGGCATGGCGTGCAACGATTTACTGCAGGGACAGGTATCACTCACAGTGAATTCAATCCTTCGGCCACGGAACCCGCCCACCTGTTGCAAATCTGGATTCTGCCAGAACAACAAGGGCTGACTCCGAGCTATGAGCAAAAAGTATTTGAGCCAGCCGACTATCCGGGAGAGTGGGTAAAAGTTGCCAGCCGCGATGCCTCCGACGGCTCCGTGCTAATTCATCAGGATGCAGAACTGTATACGACCGTGCTGGCTCCTGGTGAGCAACGGATCTATACCCTGAAACCCGATCGCCATGCCTGGGTGCAAGTGGTGAAAGGGGAAATCTCTCTGAACGGTCACAGGCTTGATGCCGGGGATGCAGCGGCTGTCAGCCAGGAAGAAAAGTTGCTGCTGGATTCCGAACCTGGAGCAGAAGTCTTATTGTTTGACCTGGCCTAAATTGAGAACTATCTTCTCCTTTAGGAGTCTATTCAAAGAACCTAAAGGAGTTTTTCTTGTCCGAAATCTTCTAGAGGGAGATGAGTAAGTTATGAGTAGCCTTTTCCAGCCCCTGCAATTGGGTACGCTGACGCTGCCAAATCGAATTTTGATGGCTCCGCTTACCCGTTGTCGTGCAGAGGACGATCATATCCCTGGCAGTTTGATGGCTGAATACTATTCTCAGCGAGCAACTGCTGGATTGATTATTGCCGAAGCGACAATGGCAATGGAAGGAAACTCCTCTTTCTGGCGAGAACCGGGGATTTACTCCGATGCCCAGGTTAGGGGGTGGCAGAAGACAACAGATGCCGTTCATGCCGCTGGTGGTCGGATTTTTCTGCAGATTTGGCATGGGGGCCGCTCCTGTCATCCTCTATTGAACAATGGGAAGCAGCCCGTTGCGCCCAGTCCGCTCCCGATCGTGGGGGATGAAGTGCATACTCCAGAAGGCAAAAAGCCCTACGTTGTTCCACGCGAACTGCACGATAACGAAATTCCTGGCATCATCGCTGGCTTTAGGAAGGCTGCAGTCAATGCAAAGGCAGCAGGCTTCGACGGCGTGGAAGTGCATGCAGCAAATGGCTATCTGTTAGATGAATTTCTTCGGGATGGCTCGAATCATCGAACGGGAGCTTATGGTGGCTCGATCGCGAACCGGGCGCGGTTGACGTTGGAAATTCTTGAAGCACTATCCGAAGTCTGGGGTAGCGATCGTGTGGGTCTGCGGATCTCACCGCTAAACAGTTACAACAGCATGATTGATAGTGATGCGATTGGATTATCAACCTGGCTGGCCACTAAACTCAATGACTACAATCTTGCCTATCTGCATGTAATGCGAGGTGATATAACCCAACAGCAAAATGGGGATATCTTGACTCCGATTCGCGCTAATTACCAAGGAATACTAATTGCCAATATGGGGTATACCGCTGCAGAAGCTGCTGCTGCCATTGAGGCAGGACAGATCGATGCGGTTGCCTTTGGCTCCAGTTTCCTGGCTAATCCAGATTTACCGGAGCGAATAAAACTGGGTGCTGCGCTCAATCACCCCGATTCAGCAACATTCTATTCTCAGGGTGCTGCCGGATACACTGACTATCCAACCTTGAGCAGCGTGTAAAAGTCTTTGATCTGAAATGAAGGATTGGGAGGGAAATTATGGCACTAGGAATGCTGGTGGATGGGAAATGGACGACGGAATGGACAGAACGAGACAGCAGCGGCAAGTTCAACCGGATGCCCACTCAGTTCCACAACTGGATTACGGCAAATGGCTCCAGTGGTTTTAAGGCAGAAGCCGATCGCTATCATCTTTACGTTTCTCTGGCCTGTCCCTGGGCCCATCGAACGGTGATGATGCGATCGCTGAAAGGCTTGCAACAAGCCATCGGGTTGTCGATCGTGGATCCAGTACTGAGTGAACAAGGTTGGATGTTCTCAGATGCTCCGGGGGCGATTCCCGATTCTGTGAATCATGTCTCTTATTTACAGGAAATTTATCTCAAGGCCAAGCCGGATTACACGGGGCGGGTAACGGTTCCAGTCCTGTGGGACAAGCAGACTCAGACGATCGTCAATAATGAATCCCGCGAAATTATTCGGATGTTGGATACGGAGTTTGCAGCGATCGCCAAATCTGATATTGATTTGTATCCCAAAGATTTACAAGAGCAAATCGAGCAAACTATTGATGCGATCTATATGGCAATTAACAATGGTGTATATCGCTCTGGTTTTGCGACCTCTCAGGCCGCTTATGAAGAGGCCGTGACAGAGTTGTTTCAAGCACTCGATCGGTGGGAGCAGGTTTTGGGATTACAACGCTATCTGTGTGGAAATCGTCTGACAGAAGCCGATATTTGTTTATTTACGACGCTGATTCGCTTTGATTCCGTCTATCACGGTCACTTTAAGTGCAACCTGAAGCGGATTATGGACTATCCCAATCTCTGGAATTACCTGAAAGATCTTTACCAACATCCAGGGATTCAAGAAACCTGCAATCTGGATCACATCAAACGGCACTATTACATGAGCCAGACGGCCATTAACCCCAATCGTATCGTTCCCAAAGGCCCGTTGATTAACTTTGACGAACCGCACGATCGCGATCGCTTCGGTTAGACGGCAATAGGAGCGATCGCAATTAAACCTTGTCCAAGTCCAGAACCGGAGTTTCTCTGATCGGAAAACGACCGTTCTCTAGCTGGACTTGGTTTAGCTTCTATTAGACTTCTTGCAAATTGGAAAAAACGTAGGATGGGCAAAGGGAAACGTTCCATCCTGTCATTCTGGCTGATTTGAATGGGCACGCCAAGCTCTGCCTATCCTCTGATGATGATTGAGTCTAATAGGCAAGAGTGCCATTCTTTTCCGTTGTCAATGCAGGCAATGATCTATACAAAGTATTAACCATGCTGCGGCAGTTGGCGGCGGTAGTGAAGCGCTAGCGATCGCTTTAAAGTATTGTTCTACTCTGAAATCCTGGCATAATGGGGAAGTTTGCTTAATTGCGTCAGGAAACGCTGGGTTAGGTGTTTTCCTGTGCTTTTGGGCGTTAAACTTGGACTTTAGAGCTTTGACAGTAGACATCATGCGAACCCATTATTGCGGTCAACTCCGGGCAGAAAATATTGGAGAAATAGTTACCCTATGTGGTTGGGTAGACCGTCGTCGAGATCATGGGGGCGTGATTTTTATTGACCTGCGCGATCGTACCGGAATTGTGCAAATTGTCAGCGATCCGGAGCGCACACCAGAGTCCTACTCGGCTGCAGATAGCTTGCGCAATGAGTATGTGGTGAGAATTTCTGGGCGAGTCAGCCAGCGACCAGATGAATCGCTGAATCCTCGCCTGGATACGGGTGAGGTGGAAATTTATGCTGATCAGATCGAGATTCTGAATGCGGTGCGGAAACAACTTCCCTTCCAGGTGTCTACCGCTGAAAGTGAATCTGTGCGGGAAGACCTGCGTTTGAAGTATCGCTATCTGGATCTGCGGCGGGAACGGATGAGCCGTAACCTGCAACTGCGCCATCAAATTATTAAAACCCTGCGCCGCTATTTAGAAGATCAAGAGGGATTCATGGAGGTGGAAACTCCCATCCTCACCAAATCCACCCCAGAAGGAGCGAGAGACTATCTGGTGCCCTCGCGGGTGAATCCGGGGGAATGGTATGCCCTGCCTCAGTCGCCCCAGTTGTTCAAGCAATTGCTGATGGTGGCGGGATGCGATCGCTATTATCAAATCGCCCGCTGTTTCCGGGATGAAGACTTGCGGGCCGATCGTCAGCCGGAATTTACCCAATTGGATATGGAAATGAGTTTCCTGTCCCTGGATGAGGTGCTGGAACTGAACGAAAAGATGGTCTGCCATCTGTTTAAAGTCATCAAAGGCATTGACTTGCCCCGTCCCTTTCCCCGACTGACCTACGCAGAGGCAATGAATCGGTATGGCTCTGATAAGCCGGACACGCGCTACGGCCTGGATCTGGTGGATGTGTCCGATGTGGTGCAAGGCTGCGGCTTTAAAGTGTTCGCGGATGCCGTCTCGAAAGGGGGGATTGTCAAAATTCTGCCGATTCCCAACGGCAACGACGCGATCTCAAATGTGCGGATCAAACCCGGTGGCGATCTATTTAAAGTAGCAGAACTCTGTGGGGCCAGAGGCTTGGCTTACATTCGGGTACGAGACGGGGAGATTGACACGATCGGAGCGATCAAGGACAACCTCAGTGAGGAACAAAAGCAAGAAATCCTCACCCGTACCAACGCTCAACCCGGCCATCTGCTGCTGTTCGGAGCCGGAGACGCAGCCACGGTGAACAAAACCCTCGATCGCCTGCGTCAGGTCGTTGCCCGTGAACAGGGACTGATTGATCCTGACAAAACGAACCTGCTGTGGATTACCCACTTCCCCATGTTTGAGTGGAATGCGGACGAGAAGCGGTTAGAAGCCCTGCACCATCCCTTTACCGCTCCCTTCCCGGAAGATGTGGGCGACCTGAAAACCGCTCATGCCCAAGCCTACGACCTGGTATTCAACGGCTTTGAAGTGGGGGGTGGCAGTTTGCGGATTTATCAACCCGATGTGCAACAGCAGGTGTTTGAGACGATCGGCCTGTCGCCAGAGGAAGCCTTCCAGAAATTCGGGTTTTTGCTGGAAGCCTTTGAATATGGAGCGCCGCCCCACGGAGGGATCGCCTACGGGGTCGATCGCCTGGTGATGCTGCTGGCCGGAGAAGAATCCATCCGGGATGTGATTGGCTTCCCGAAAACACAACAGGCCCGCTGCTTACTCACAGGTGCGCCCTCTGGAGTGGACGACAAGCAGTTGAAGGAATTGCATGTCGCTCCGGTGCGGAAAGGAAAGTAGGAGATCGGCTGCTCCCTGTTCCCTACCTATCCATCCACTCATCTATCCTTACCTCTCAAACATCCACTGCACCTGCTTCGGCAGCAGCTGTCTCAGATCGTACTGCTCCTCAATAGTTTTGCGGGCATTGGCTTTCAGTGGGGTCATTTTGTCAGGTTGGCTGAGGGCTTCATCAACCTGATCGGCGATCGCCTGGGGTGAAAAGAAATCGACCAGCCATCCATTTACGCCATCCCGGATTACTTCCATCACGGGGGCCGTTTGCGAACCGACGATCAAACATCCGGTGGACATGGCTTCCAGCAGAGAGCGGGAAAGCATGTAGGGATAAGTGAGATAGATATGCACCGAAGAAGCCTGCAGGACTTGTAAATACTCCCGGTAAGACAACGGCCCGGTAAAATGAATGCGCGATCGATCCAGAGGCAGACTTTCGAGCATCGCCTGTTTGTAGGTTTTGCCGTCGGGTAAAGGCTTGCTGTAAATCGTCCGATCTTCTCCCACAATCACCGCGTGACAGTTCGGACGGCGACGCTGCAGCAGGGCGATCGCCTGCATCAGTTGGGGAAAGCCTTTGTAAGGTTCCAGACCAGGACTCACATAAGTCACCAGTTCTGAGACATGCGACAAATCCAGACCCAGAGCGGGAAGAACTAACTTCGCATCCGGTTCAGGTTGGAAGAATTCGGTATCCACGCCGTCAGGGATGACAGAAATTTTGCTCTGAAAGTCTGGAGGAAATTGGTGGTGTTGCCAGCGGGTGGGGGTGAGGGCACGATCGCAATTGGCCAAGTCAATCAGCATGGCGGCATTCTTCACCCGCAACCGCAGTTCGTCGTCTACCTGCAGTGGCACTGTGGGGTTAAAGTCCGCGTCAGATCCCCGTGCCCGGTAAAACCATTCGCAGTAACATAGCAGCCTGGTTTTTGGAAAAATATCCTTTACAAACAGGGGCAACCCCCATCCGGCATGAGCAAATACCAGATCGGGGGTAAATCCCTCACTCAGGAGAGCCTGTCCTAATCGATAAACGGCCTGCCCGTGCAGCACTGCATTTTCCAGCGGTCTGACGTAGTGATGCGTGTGAGGAGACACCTCACGGGCGATGTTGAAATAGACTTTACGAACTCCGGGCAGTTCTCCATCGGGACGCATGGTGCCGAATACCACCTGATGATTGGGATCACTGGCTAGTACCGCTGCCCGATGGTGGAACTGAGCCGGAAAACTGGGATGCAGAAACAGAATACGCATAGGTTTGTGGGCTATGGGATAGGAGGCCGCTTAAAAGCATCCAAATCATAGCCACACAAATCCAAAATGGATCACTAAGCCACTAAACCCGATCGCAGCGCACGTACCGCCGCTTGAGTCCGGTCTTCTGCGCACAGCTTACTGAGAATGTTGCGAACGTGGGTTTTGACCGTACCAACGGTGATGTAAAGTTTCTCTGCGATCGCCGCATTGCTGCATCCGGCCACGATCAACTCCAGAATTTCCAACTCCCGCTCAGTCAGAGGGTAGCTTTCCAGAACCTGCTCAAATTCCGGTTCTACAGCGCTAATTTCAACCGTCTTGGCCACGGTCACCGCCCGACCATTGAGCGTTCCCTGCCGCACCTGATGCAGGACGACATTGGCGATCGCGGGGTCAATCCAGGAATATCCGGCTTGAGTGGCATGGAGGGCTTCCACCAGGCGATCGATGCTGACATCCTTCATGCAGTAGGAATCAGCACCTGCCGCAAACGCTGCCAGAACCGCATCTTCACTATCATGCATGGTCAGGATCAGGATTTTGGTTTTAGAGTCCGCGTGTTCTGCCTGATATTTTCTAAAGGTCTGCGTTAGCTCAATGCCGTCCATATCGGGCAGACCAATATCCACGACTGCCACATCAGGGTGCAAAGATTGCAACACTTCCAGCCCTTGCGTTGCATTGGGTGCCTCGCCCACAATTTGAATTCCCGGTTGCTGCTTCAATGCGGTTCGCAACCCAATCCGAGTCAAGTCGTGGTCTTCAATCAGAACAACGCTAGTATCACTCATAACCATCCATCCCTTTTTGTTTTTAATGCTTAAATGTATTGACACACAAGGTTGTCCCCGTAGGGTGCGGTTAGCGTTAGCGTAACCCACCGACTCAATGGGAATAATCTCTCGTGTCATTACACTTAAAAGCTAGAGTTAGGTTTTTTATTACCTCTAAATAGTTATATAAAAGCTTTTCCAACAAACAACATCCACCAATAGGCATAGGCATATTCCGACCGCCATAAACCTTATGGATAAGTCTGCCTTTATCATGTGATCGGGGTAACAAAACGATCGCTGCCAAAATAACCAGATTCAAGAATTATCAGGAGCTATAAACCGCGAATGCCAGCCGACCGACCAATCAATATTCTCTTAGTAGAGGATGATGAAGTAGACATCATGAATGTGAAGCGAGCGCTTCGCAAAAATAATCTTACGAATTCGCTTTATGTCGCTGCAAATGGCCTGGAAGCGCTCTCCATGTTAGGCAAGAATGAGACTCAGTTTTCTGTCATTCCTGCAGAGCGGCGGTTGGTTTTGCTGGATTTGAATATGCCTAAGATGGGAGGCATCGAGTTTTTGCAGGAGTTACGGGCTGATCCGGCCTTGCGCTCCATTCCCGTTGTTGTATTAACGACCTCCGATCGGGATCAAGACCGGACAGAAGCCTATGACCTGAATGTGGCAGGCTATTTACTGAAACCCGTTACCTTCAATGCGTTT
>JBBIQC010000037.1:15111-15945 GCA_037442585.1 Oscillatoriales cyanobacterium bin_317 | reverse complement strand
CGAAGACATTTACAAAATCTATGGTTCCGGTGAAACGGAGGTGCAAGCCTTAGCAGGAGTCAACTTAACCGTGGAGTCGGGCGAATTCTGCTCGATTATGGGAGCCTCCGGGTCTGGAAAATCGACCATGATGAACATCATTGGCTGTCTGGATAAGCCTACCTCTGGTCGCTACTACCTGGACAACGTGGATGTGTCCAATCTGGATGACAAAACCCTGGCCCATGTGCGGAACCGAAAATTGGGGTTTGTCTTCCAGCAGTTTCATCTGCTGCCCCAACTCTCGGCCCTGGAAAATGTCATGCTGCCCCTGGTCTATGCCAATGTAGCGGAACGGGAGCGGCGCGATCGAGCGGTAGAAGCCCTCACCCGGGTTGGGTTGGCCCATCGGTTGCATAATCGACCCAATCAGCTTTCCGGAGGACAACAGCAGCGGGTGGCGATCGCCCGGGCGATCGTTGGCCATCCCGTCTTACTGCTGGCGGATGAACCCACCGGAGCATTGGACTCGCGCACAACCACCGAAATTCTCAACATCTTTTCTGAACTCAATGCCACAGGGATGACGGTTGTCATGGTGACTCATGAACCGGATGTCGCCCGCTTCACCCGCCGCATCATCTGGTTTAAGGATGGCCGGGTGATGAATCAGAATCTCGCTCCAGAAGAACTAGGTCATTTGATGACAGCCGCCTGAGCCTGCCGACGAACCACAAATAGGGGCACTGAATGGAGTACCCCTATCAATTTGTCCAATTATTGCACTGAGCAATTAATCAAGTAATTCTGAATCACGCCCAGCGGCTGCTTTTCCAGAGGTACAAAAACAGAACT
>JBBIQC010000037.1:3919-15101 GCA_037442585.1 Oscillatoriales cyanobacterium bin_317 | reverse complement strand
GACGATCGCTCCCAGGCTCCACTTCACAGCATTTTTGAGCAATCCAGAGGTTTGGCTGGCCGCCGCTCCTTGAACCTGAGCCGGAAGCTGCTCCCGAAAGGCTTTAATCCGATTTTCAATCTGGTCCTTGACAGCGGCTGGATTTTTGGGATCTACCTGAACCCCTAGCGCGTTTAACTGACTGGCCAGAGCCTTAATTTGCTCAGGATTGCTTTTGTTCAGTTGATCTTCCAATTGCTTCAGTTGCGCCAGACGCTGATCCACCACTTTGCTGGCCTGTTGTTCTGCCTGTCCCTTCAGGCTGACGGATTGAAAGACAACGGCAGGGGCCATCAGGAAAAACAGAACAGCCAGAATCATGCAGAGCCATGAGAGAATTCGCAGGGTTAGTTTTTCTGGCCCTCTCCGTCCATAAAACTCCCCAAAAAATACCAGAGCAAATCCCAGTAGGGGGACAACGACCCGTTCCACAAACTGGCCGATCGTTTGCAGTCCCCAGGTTGGGTCTGAAGTCTGAACAGAAATCAGAATGTGGATTACATCGATCAGTGCGAAAATTAGAAGACCATAGCCGATCCAGCGTAAGCGATAGACTGTTAAATTTTCGCTGGCATCACCCGTTGACATTGCCATTGATTGGCTCCTCCTGTTGAAATAGCGGGGTTCTAAAAGGCTCAAGATGGGGGCGGAAAGTTGGATTGCCACCATTTATTCCAAGAGACCAGGTTGTTTCTAATGTTTTGTAAGCGGCTTCGGTTGCGGTTGCCGTTCCCGCGTTGGAATTTGTCTTCACGGGAGTAGACATAAACGTCCACAGGCAACGACGATCAATCAAAGACTCTTTCCCCAGTAACCAGGGTAATAAACGAGAGGCTTGCAAGTCGTAAGTGTAACGGTTTTGAGTAAATTGCTGTTCCGTTACCGTACTTTCTCCTCGCGGATTAACGCAAGCACTTAAGTAAGCATTCCCCTTATGAGACAAAACTCCGTAATACCCCACTCCGGGTTTGTACCGAATTTTCATTGCGGCATTAGCCGTCCGCACCGGGGTATAGACAAACAGATAACGGCTGACGTTGCCATCACTGGACATATACTGCAATTCCACATCCAGGGGGCGATCGCCCTGTTGATAGCGGTATTGCCTGCCAAACTGAGCCTCCTCATGGGGCTTGGTCGGAGTGCTGTTGACAAACTGCCAATCCTGCATGGACACAGTTTCTGGTAAAGGATTCGGTTTTTGGGCCGCAGCCTGATCCTTGCTTTCCTTGGGAGCAGCCGCCAGCTTTGCCGTGACCAGCACTGTACCCAAAAACGTAACCGCCAATAACGAAAGACGAACCGATTGCCAGGTTAACTTATGCATTGCCTTTTGCTCCTGAATCGGGGGTTTGGGGAGGCTGACGCAGAAAGGTTAACCAGCAGAAACAGCCAAAGATGAATACTGAAATGGCGGCGAAGACGAGGGAACCATTTCCTTCATGCCAGTAATCGAAGGCACTTTTATTCCCAGCGTTGTTCAGGATAACCATGAGTGCTACCCGAATGGCATTCACAAAAAAGCCAATCAGGACGGCAATTACCACACAGAGAAGCTTCTTCACATGGGAGCGAATCGGAAACATGAGCAAGAACAGCACGGAGATGGCCAGCATTTGTAGGATACTTTGCAACCCCGAACAGGCTCCGTAAACCTCAACACGACTGGTCGGCAGGATCAAGAAAACACCCTGGCGCTGAACATTAAAGCCTACATACCAGAGCATTACATTGGCAGCTTTGGCTGTAATTTCAGACAGGTCAATAATTTGTAAGAGCAACTTCAGGAAGGGGTAGATGGCCAGCAATCCGAAAATGACTAACTCTTTCCAATATTGCTTGAGTCCTTTAAACCCTGAAGCCATGAGACCAACACCCAGGGCAGATAACAGGGGAATTACCCAGGCCGAACTGACAGAGTCTCCTGATAGGGATGTCCTCAACAGAATGAACACCAGCAGCAGCAATCCCAACACAGTCGGCAACGGCTTGCTCTCAAGCATCAACGTGTCGTGCTTATCCCACACTAAAGACCCTGCCGCAACCCAAAACAAAATCGCAGTTGCGAATATATCAGAGTCATCAATGCGGCTCAGTAAAGTTAGGTGCAGGGCCGCGATCGCAGCCACAATAGCCAAAAGCCAGAATTTTGGCTCCTGCAGACGTTTTGACAATTCCATCTTGCTCGCCACTTCAGCAACAATTATGAATGTCCCCTTTGGGGCTTCACTTCCCAGAGTTCCCAGGAAAAAGTTGACTGTAAACCCCTTTCTTCAAAACTTTAGAGAAAAATCATCTGAAATCCCCGATATTTACAGTCTAAGAGATTGATTTTAAGGGCAATTCATGTATTGGTTTGTTTCTAATCTTTACAGAGTCTAAAGCAGAGGAGAAACTGCTCTTGCCCTTGCCAAATTGCGTTTGTGGTTGATAATGAAATGGCATTAGAGTTCAAGGCAGTTCTGTGGCTGAATCGACTGAAAGACGCAATCGCTGGATTATCAGTGTATTTATGGTGCTGGCGTTGCTAGCCTTTGTGGGTATTTCCCTGGCTCCTCTCCTGAGTGGCATGTTTCAAGGAGGCACACCGCCTGTGGCGAATTCTCCAACGCCCAGTGCATCGGCCTCTCCCACCGCTAAGAAGGAAGATCTGGAAGCCCAGGCCAAAGGCTACGAGTTAGTCTTACAGCGCGAACCTGAGAATCAGACTGCCTTAAAAGGACTCCTGGAAACTCGGCTGGCACTGGCAGATGTAAAAGGAGCCATTGCCCCCCTGGAGAAACTGGCCAAGTTAAATCCCAATGAAACTTTGTACGCCGTACTGCTGGCTCAAGCGAAGCAGCAAACTGGCGATCGCGAAGGGGCAGCCCAAACCTATCGCTCTGTACTGACGACTCACCCTGGGGATATTCAGGCTCTGAATGGCCTCACCTCATTGTTACTCCAACAAAACCGCCCAGAATCGGCGATCGCTCTGCTGCAAGATACATTGAAGACGGCCACCCAAGCCAATCAAGTCCAACCAAACAGTATTGATGTCACTTCAGTTCAGGTGCTTCTGGGAGGGGTGTATGCCAGCCAGAAGCGTTATGACGAGGCGATCGCCATTTACGATGAAGCCGCCAAAACAAATAAACAGGACTTCCGGCCCGTTTATGGTAAGGCGGTGATTCTCAAAGAGCAGGGAAAAACGGAGGAAGCCAAACCCCTGTTTACCAAAGCGGCTGAACTGGCTCCCGCTAAGTATCGGGATCAAATTAATCAGGCCGCCAGTGCAGTTCCTGGGGCAACCACTCCGGCAGGAACGTCAAGTACTTCAGGCACTCCCGTGTCTCCGGCCAGCCCTCAACCCAGCGCCACACCAGCAGCACCGCAGAAGTAAAGGGGGTGAAGGGGTAAAGGGGTGAAGAGGTGAAGAAGTATTACCCCTTCACGCCTCCACTCCTTCACCCCTCTACCTCGGTTAGCTGGCATGACTTTCGATCGCCGCAACAATCCCAAAGAAGATGAATAAGCCGCCCCCGATCGCGGTCACCAGTCGTTCGGAAACTCGTCCGGCAATCAGCCGTCCACCGATCACAGCAATAGCAGTACAGATGGCATGACCTAAGATTCCACCCACGGTTACCCCGACTGGATTATTGGAGGCAGCCAGGGCAATGGTCGCGAACTGGGTACGATCGCCCCATTCAGTGATAAAGGTGAGGCTAAAGGCTTGCAGGAGCACACCACAACCGTTCATGGTCTTAGACCACGCCAATTCAGATTCAGCGACGGCCTCCTTAGCTTCCGAAATTTCATCCTTAGTGGCGGTAGGAGATATGCGGTAAGCATCGTACAGCAGCTTCAAGCCGAAGCCAATAAAGAGGGCCACCTCCGCGTAAACAATGTAGCGTTTCGGAAAGTAGGAAATTACCTGCCCTATCAGGACAGAGGCGATCGTCATCGCAATCAGCGCCCCCAGTACACCGATAAATACCAGGCGGCGAGAATGACGCATAGCCAGAAGCATGGCGACAAAAAATGACTTATCGCCTAATTCAAATAGGGTAATGAGCAAAAGACTGGCAACGAAGGCAGTAAGCATTCTCTGAAGCTCCTCAGGATGACGTGGAGAGATCTGAGTGAGCTTGATGGAGCAACTGCACTTCACCAAGCCCACTCAAGTTGTGGACTTAGTGAAGGTCTCGCTTACAAGTCATAAACTTGTTGCCTGAACCAGGTTCATCACCAGTATGTTGATTCAGACAAGCTGACTAACCGCCAGCAGCTACTCCCCTTCGGGTTCCAAAATTATACAGGGTTAAGGAAATTCGTCAAATATGTTAGACAAGATTTTTATGAAATTCGCCGGGAAAACCCCATCCGCTCGTGGGTGCGGTCGTTGACCCATCACCGTTGTGACACAGTCACCATTTAAAAATCCTGCCAGGTAGGGCTTCAGGAGCAGATTTTCTCTAAATTTTGCTAAAAGGACTACTCATTCGCTTTTGGCAATGGAAGAGGATTTTGCAATATCTGGAAGGCTGGTATAAATCACTTCTAGATTCGTTACCCGTTCCTCCAGAGCCTCCACCATTTGAACCAGCATAATTTCTTCCGATCGACGTTTCTCAGGAGCAAGCCAGACGGCGGCCCACGTCATTATGCGAGTCTGTCATTTCAACCTACCATTTCAACTCTGAAGGCGATCCCTTGCTGCATTCATTCAGATCACCTTTCAACGAGGCTTCAGATATTAAGATTGTTTGCGCCTTAATTCCCGGTCACTCTCATCAAAAAGTGTCCTATATCAGTCCTTATCGGCACTACAGCCAAATTTATATTTTTTTAACTCATCTGAAATGCTGATTCCTGGGACGATCGCCGCCTCACCATCTTTGAGACAATCGATAAGCGCAACGCAGAACACTATAAGAAGAGGCAGTTTATGAAATTGGCTTACTGGATGTATGCAGGCCCAGCCCATATTGGAACTCTCCGTGTTGCCAGTTCGTTCAAAAATGTCCATGCCATCATGCACGCTCCCTTGGGCGACGATTACTTTAACGTCATGCGATCGATGCTGGAGCGGGAGCAAAACTTTACGCCCGTGACCACCAGTGTGGTCGATCGGCATGTGCTGGCCCGTGGTTCCCAGGAAAAAGTGGTGGATAACATTACCCGCAAAGATGGGGAAGAACACCCGGATTTGATTGTGCTAACTCCCACCTGCACCTCCAGTATTCTGCAAGAAGATCTGCAAAACTTCGTCGATCGCGCCCAACTGGAATCCAAAGGCGACGTGCTGCTGGCCGATGTGAATCACTACCGGGTGAATGAATTGCAGGCCGCTGATCGTACCCTGCAGCAGATCGTTCAGTTTTATATCGAAAAGGCCCGCAAGAAAGGAGATCTCCCCACAGATAAAACTGAGCAGCCTTCCGTCAATATCATTGGCATTTCTACCCTGGGCTTCCATAACAATCATGACTGCACCGAGTTGAAGCGGTTGATGGCGGATCTGGGGATTGCTGTGAATGAAGTAATCCCGGAAGGAGCCTCCGTCCACAATCTCAAAAATTTGCCCAAAGCCTGGTTCAATCTGGTGCCCTATCGAGAACTGGGCTTGATGACGGCGCGGTATCTGGAACAGGAATTTGGCATGCCCTATGTGGACATTACGCCGATGGGGGTGGTGGAAACGGCTCGCTGCATCCGTAAGATTCAGTCTATTCTGAACGCTCAGGGAGTCGAGGTAGATTATGAGGAGTTTATTGAGGCGCAAACGCTGCACGTCTCTCAGGCGGCCTGGTTTTCTCGCTCGATCGACTGCCAGAACCTGACAGGCAAGAAAGCCGTCGTCTACGGTGATGCCACTCATGCGGCGGCCATTACCAAAATCCTGGCTCGCGAAATGGGAATTCGAGTCGTCTGGGCTGGCACCTTCTGTAAGTACGATGCTGATTGGTTTCAGGAACAGGTGCGCGAGTACTGCGATGAGGTGATCATTAACGATGACCACGGGGCGATCGGGGATGCGATCGCCAAAGCGGAACCTGCTGCCATCTTTGGCACTCAAATGGAACGCCATGTGGGTAAGCGACTGGATATTCCCTGCGGTGTCATCTCTGCCCCCATTCACATCCAGAACTTCCCGGTTGGTTATCGGCCTTTCCTGGGCTACGAAGGCACGAATCAGATTGTGGATTTGATCTACAACTCCTTCACCCTGGGCATGGAAGATCATCTCCTGGAAATCTTCGGCGGTCACGATACCAAGGAGGTAATCACCAAAGGGATTTCTGCCGATTCTGATATGACCTGGAGCAAAGACGGGTTGGCAGAACTCAATAAGATTCCCGGTTTTGTGCGTGGCAAGGTAAAACGCAATACTGAGAAGTTTGCCCGCGATCGGGGCATCGAAGTGATCACTGCCGAAGTACTTTATGCTGCCAAAGAAGCGGTTGGCGCTTAGGCAAGAACTGGGTAGGGGCGGCGGGTTTTGTTAGCAAATTGATACGTCATGTCAATTTGTCAGCTAAACCCGCCCGTACAATTTTCAGGGTTATTTAAATCCATAATCCCTTGGGAAGTTTGTCATGCAAGTTCAGTTTCGCGAATTCGATCCATTCAATGTCTGGATCTGGTTGGAATTCACAACCGTTCCCTCAGAAATTGAGAAGCAATACGTGGAGGAGATTTTTAGCTCCTGGTTTTTTCTCGGCAAACTGGGAGGGTTCAATGCCGAGAATCTTCAGGTTCAGGACGTTGGACTGGATATTAGCTACATGACCTACGACGAAGATATAGCCGAAGATAGTCTGTTAGCCCTGATGCACAACATGGGTGAAGTGGAATATGAGGGCACCTGGGCGCGGTGCTGGTTTGATCTGGGCACCAGTGATGCGATCGCCCTCGATGTTCTGATCAATGCCCTGCGCCAGTTCAGCAAAGATTACGTCACCTTAGAGCAGGTGATTATTGGGGGCGAAAATGAGGATTGGAAAACCGGAGACAGTCGCAGTCGATCGGATGTCCTGTCGGATAATCACTACAACTAACCAGGATGGGGTTTAGAAGTGCTGAGAACCGAGTGCTGAGTGCCGAGAAAGAATAAATCCTCAGTCCTCACTCCTCACCATCTAGAAACGATTGATCTGGGCTGCTGGGTTAACTTCCAGAAATCGTTAGCGTATAGGCATGCTGTCCATTCGCACGATCGCCGATGTAGATTGAGTAGGTTCCTTTGGGCCAACGTCCAGGAATTTCAACCTTACCATTGGAATATCGGTCTGCTGGAACGCAGAAATTTTGGCCCGATGCAGTACGAATCAATAGTGCTGGTTCGCCCTGACTTTGCAGTACAAAGCGCAGATCGGCATCTTCCGTCACATTAATCACATGGTTGGGAGCGGCAGCAATATGTCCGGCACAGCTATCGCTGCGTTCCCCTCCTGAAGTGCCACTCACCTGAATTGGCTGGGAGTTGGGTGAAATGGTAATTGCTTGGCTGAACGCGGCCTGAGCTGTACTCAGAGCGATCGCAATGCTGATAGGAACTATGAACCAACGTGTTATAGCTTTCATTTCACCCTTGTCTACCACAGATTGAACTCTTTCTATCTTCAGTATCCCTGACGACCAACTGGCCCTCCGGAGGAATGATCCTGTTCCTGAAGTGTCACCTGAAATGCTTCGTTGAACAATGCCTCAGTGTTGCTATCAACTGTGATTGATTAAAAGCTTCAGAAGAAAATCCTTCTCCTCAGTTCGCTGCGTCCTTGAGTTACCCAATTCCAGATAAACGTTACATACTGAAACATACATAAGGGTAATGGTTAAACTTCATTGCGAACTCTGATGCAAAAGGTTGAAGAAGAGAGCGAACATGATACTTTCATTTACGTTGCATAGTTAATGCAGAGTTGGGAAAGGAGAACACCCTTGAAATCGCGTTTATATCAAAGCTTTGAAACCTCTTGTCGAGAAGACTTTAGCGAATATGTTGCCCACCTCCAGCTTCACATGACGTTACAGGCTCGAAATTTAGTCCCCACCATTACTCAGGCCGCCGATAGTCGAGAGCAGTTGCTGCAACAAACCCAGGCCCAGTTCGAAAAATTGGTGTCCAGACAGGTTAGTTAAAGCCCTATTCGCTTTTTCTTGGTTAATTGGAAAGGGAGCCGGAAACGGCTCTTTTTTGCATCCTTGAGCTTGCTCTAAAAGTCCTGGATGGGAAGCTAAACCAAGTCCAGCTAGAGAACAGTCGTTTTCCGATCAGAGAAACTACAGTTCTGGACTTGGACAAGGTTTAGAACTCTCTGTAAACAGTTGCGATCGCGGTCTTCAACTGGCCAAGAAACCAAAGTGATAGGATAAATCTACGCCATATCTCAACGCTAAGCCTTCTGAATCAGGATGACAGCAACAACGCTGAACCCTGCAAGTAGAAGGTAGAGCATGGGCAACCAGGTGCGTGAGTGTACGCAGAGATCATGGCCAAGCTTACGCCTTGAACTGCTGGCAAGTCCTATGTCCAGTGACCCATCCTCTACCTTCAGTCGAATTTTACCTGCATCCGTATTCCAGCAGATTGCCCTGGCTCTAGAGAAGACTGCTCAATCTACTAATGAGCAGATCTTCACGTTTACAGAAGCCGACTTGTTCGATCGCAGCTATTCCAAGCAGACTGGCATCCAGTGCTTTTTTCTGGTTATTTCTCGTTCCTTCAGTGCGCTGTTAACGGGGGAACCCACTTCTTTGGCATCTGAGCCCTTGGCTGAATCAAATTCTACGCCTACTCAGGTGACGACCTATCAGACTCAGTTAATTTTTGCACCGGCAGCGATCGCGCCTTTTCTCACCCACCTGCAAACCCAGGTGGCCTCTGCGGGAGTAGTGAATAAACTGCAGCAGGCTCATCAATGTTTGCGTCCCAACCAGGCAGACTGCCAGAGCCAGTTTACGTTGGAATTGGTGGATATTTTAACCGCTGGGTCAAAATCAACCTCTCCGTTAGATTGTGTCCTGGCTAATCTTCCAGCCCAGGATTCAGCCCTCCTACCCGACCAGGAACAGGTTTTTACCCAGGTCGCTACCCAAATTCGCCGTACTCAGGAGTTATCCCTGATTCTGGAAACCACACTCCAACAAGTGTGTGACTACTTAAAGGCCGATCGCCTGATTATTTATCAGTTTGAACCAGAAACTTCCGCCCCTCAAACTCCGCCCCCTGCTGGACAAGATGAGAACCTGACTAATTTAGTGTGTGGTCGGATTACTTACGAGGCCAGGGCGAATTCATCGATTCCGCGAGTGTTGCATTTGAGTGAAGGGACTCAGTGCTTTATTGGCGTACCCGACTATCGAGAAAAGTATCGTCAGGGTGCAACTCAGGCGGTAGCAGACATTCATACCACCTATGTTCAGGCTCCCTGTCTGGTGGAATTTTTAGAATGGGCACAGATCCGGGCCAAATTGGTGGTGCCAATTGTGGTACAGGAAGATTTATGGGGCTTACTCATTGCCCATCAGTGTTCTGGGCCACGCCACTGGCAGGATAGCGAAACTCGTTTTATGCGCTGCATTGCTGAACTGATGGCGATCGCCATCTACCAGACTCAGCTTTACGGCCATTTGCAACAGCAAGCCCAGACCCTGGAGCAACGGGTGATTGAGCGAACCCAGGCATTGCATGACACGCTGACTGCTGCTCAAACCGCCAGTCTAGCAAAAACAGAATTCTTGGCAGCGATGAGCCATGAATTAAGAACCCCTTTGACGGCAATTATCGGCATGGCGACTACACTGCTCCGGTTGCCCACCGATTCTCGGCGCGATCGCTTGCTGTCACCTGAAAAGCAGCAGGAGTATCTAAAGATCATTCGTAACAGTGGTGAGCATTTGCTGGAACTGATTAACGACATTCTGGATCTGTCTCAACTGGAGGCTGGTCGCACAATTCTGGATGTGAGAGAGTTCTCCCTGTTCCAAGTGGCCAGTGAAAGCTTACATACCTTGAAAGAAAAAGCGGAACAGAACCGGATTCATTTAGAACTGGATCTCAAACTAACGTCTCAATCCAGTGGAGAGAAAAAGCTGCAGAGCGATCGCTTTACGGCAGACCCACGGCGAGTCAAGCAAATCCTGCTGAACCTGCTCAGTAATGCCATCAAATTCACCCCTGAAGGCGGGCAAGTGACCTTACGGATGTGGGTGGATGGAAACAAAGCGGTCTTACAGGTTGAAGATACGGGAATTGGGATTCCCAGGAACAAATTTCCCCTGCTGTTTCAAAAGTTTCAACAACTGGATACCTCCTACCATCGGCAGTATGAAGGTACAGGGTTAGGACTGGCGCTGACTAAACAACTGGTTGAGCTTCACGGCGGCCAGATAGAGGTTGAATCCACTGTTAACGTTGGCTCTACCTTTACCGTTTTGCTGCCCGCCCAATCACTCACCTCTAGAAGAGGCGACCCTAAACCCTCCGAGTTTCCAGAATTTCAACGTGCTGAAAAACGGATTATTCTCATTGAGAAGTATGAGGCGATCGCTCACCTTCTGTGTGACCTGCTAACCGCTGCGGGCCACCAGGTGATCTGGATGATTGATAGCATGACGGCTCTGCAACAAATTGAAATTTTGAAGCCAGAGGTGGTCATTGTCAGTACTCAGATCCCTGGAATGGGTACCAGCGAAATTCTGCAACGGCTGCGACAAGAGAATCTCCGCCACCCCTTCAGGATTCTTGTGATGACCACGGCGGATGATGCAGACATGGAGTGCCGTCAATGGCAAGCTGAAGGAGCCGATGATTGCATTTCCCTACCAATCGTGCATCCGGAGGAAGTGCTGGATAAGGTGTATTAGTGCGATCGCTCAATTGGCTTTCCCCTACTCTGCTTGGGAGATACTTAACTCGCGGAGAGGTTGATGCGTCAGACATCGCCAATGGCAGGTAAATAAGTCGGGTTGTTGCACCTTCAGGCTGGCGATCGCAGGTGTTGCCGGAAAGGGAAAGAGGCGATCGAACCAGAGGTCCTGCCCCTCATATCCAAATTGCATGAGATAGACAGATGGAGTGGCCTGCAGCGATCGCAGAAGTCGATAACCCAGTTCATATAAGGACTGGCGTTGAGCGTCTGTGAGATGGATGGGT
>JBBIQC010000037.1:0-3909 GCA_037442585.1 Oscillatoriales cyanobacterium bin_317 | reverse complement strand
CAGGGGGGGGGGTTGAAACTCCTGCTGCTCCTAATTGATCCGCCCTCTTACCAATCACTTCGGCATACAATGGCCCTTTTGCCGTCAGCACCACAGGCAGCCAATAATTCCCCTCTCCCGTTGGATAGCCCCAAACGGCTACCGTTTGTCTCAGTGCCTCAACCGTTCGGCAGATCTGGAATACGCCTTGGCCTGGAAATATCAGAGTTTCAGGTAAATGCAGCGTTAAGGGACACAGTAAATAATTAGACGGCACCAGATCGCCGGATGCGATTTTTTCCGCCAGTGCTGCCGGATTGATGACCTGAACTGCATCAATCTCTGGCTGAACCTGTTGAAAAGGAGAAGAACGATCGCCCTTCTCCTCACCTGCATCTTGCAAAATTGCCTGCTGCAAGGCAGAAACCATCTGCGCCGTAGCCCCTGCAAGGGCACCGGGCTGAGAGTTGTTTGCGATCGCTGAATCGACAATGATCAGAACGTTACGCATTGCCAAAGCTAGGTAGGGCAACCCCCGATCCGGAGCGGGGGAAACTTGGCAAATCCAGTTGGGTTTGACGACGATTCCGCATGGCTAAGCGATAGGTAACACTCTGTAATTCTGCGTGAAGCTGACGGTTCTCGCGCTGAATTAGAGCAACTTTTTCCTTGATGGGAGCCAACCGCTCCGCAAACTTTTGCCGATAAATCTTAGGCAGTTCCTGAACCACCTGTTCCAACATGCGGGAGCGATCGGTCAATTCCTGAACCGACTGACGCAATTGATAAATTTCGTTATCGCGCTCCGTAATTTGCTCCTGATAAAAAGTGACCTGCTCTTCAACGGTCTTCAATTGCTCCCGCAGGGCACGTACTTCTGCCAGGTGGCGCTCAGAGGTGTCTGGGCTGGGCATAAAGTTGGCATTCCCCTGCACTAGACGCAACAGTTCCTGAGACAACTGTTGCACCAGATTGTCCCGTACCTGCAATTCTTCCCGCAGACGGGCAGCTTCGGCCTGGGGATCTAACACATGATTACTGATCATTTCCGTCACAGTCTTGCAACTCCGTTCACGATGGTTTTGGGCTAACGAAGAGCATCCCCACCCTTCAGCATGGAAAAGTATCTAGCTCTCGTTGAGATTTGATTGCAGCTAATGTACCACCTGCGAACGAAATTGATACCCCAATATTTTGTTGTTTTCAACGGAAAGTTACAAAACTTCTTAAAGACAGAAGAAGGCAGAAGGCGAAAGGCAGAAGGCTGTGGAGTAGAGCTTTAAATTTATGAATTCTGAGAAAAAACGTAGGATGGGCAAAGGGAAACGCCGTGCCCATCCTGTCATTCTGGCTGATTTGAATGGGCACGCCAAGCTCTGCCCATCCTCCTGATGATGATTGAGTCTAATAGGCAAGAGTTCCATTCTCTAAGACTCAGAACTTAGCGCCTTCCGCCCCCCACTTTCTGCTTTTTTTCAAGCTTAAGCGTCTGCTTCCTTGGCAGCTTTGGGGGGTTCCTGCTTGACGGTGAGATACCGGATTACCTCATCACTCAGCCGCATTGCTCGTTCCAATACCGCAACCTGGCTACCGTTGCAGGTATAGTTCATTTGCACATACACCCCTTCCCGGTGTTTAGCGATTTCGTAGGCCAGACGGCGTTTGCCCCGATGCTGGGTTTCCAGAATCTCGGCTCCATTGTCTTGCAGAATGGAGCGATATTTTTCGATCGCCTGCCCCACCATTTCCTCACCCAGGTCAGGGCGCAGAATATACATCGTTTCGTAAAGCTGACTCATGTTGTTCTCCTTATGGACTGGATGGCTTCTCAGCAAAATGGAACCGAACCTCGCGGCCCGTTCTTCCCACATGCCAGGAAGCAAGGATCTCTGATCATATCATTAGCCAGGGGCTGATGCGATCGGGGTGGAAAACCGCTTTTCTGCTTTGGGGATAAGCACAGGTCATGGAAGACTAGATGGATAATGAGCAAATAGTGATCTGCTTAAATTAACGACTAAACATTGAACGAACTATGGCACAGCGCTATGTCCGGGTTCAGACGGTAGACGGACAAGTCCACTACGGTCTTCTGCAAATCGATCGACAAGTTCGCCTACTGGATGCACCACCCTGGTTAGAGGGGCAACCGACGAATCAGGAGTTGGCACCAGGACAGTATCAGTTGCTCGCTCCCTGTGCGCCCTCTAAAATCGTGGCAGTGGGCAGAAATTATGTGAATCATGCCAAAGAACTGGGGAATTCGGTTCCAGCGGAGCCACTCCTGTTCCTGAAACCGACAACGGCTGTGATTGCCGCGGACGCAGCGATTCAATACCCCAGCCAGTCCAAACGGGTAGATTATGAAGGGGAACTGGCCCTGGTGATCGGCGATCGCTGTGTGGACTGTAGCCCAGAGCAGGCCAGGAGTAAGATTTGGGGCTATACGATCGCCAATGATGTGACCGCCAGAGACTTACAAAAGAGTGATGGCCAGTGGACTCGTGCCAAAGGCTTTGACACCTTCTGTCCGCTCGGCCCCTGGATTGTTCGGGAACTCAGCCCAGGTGCGCGGCTGCAGACCTTTTTGAACGATGACCCAAATCCGGTGCAATCGGCCTCGCTCGAAGAAATGGTCTTTGCCCCGGATGTGATTGTGTCCTACATCAGTCAGGTGATGACCTTATTGCCGGGAGATGTGGTGCTGACCGGAACGCCAGAAGGAATTGGCCCGATGCAGTTGGGCGATCGCGTCCGCGTGGAGATCGAGGGGATCGGGTATTTAGACAACTACCTGATTGTCAGGCATCCCGAACCCGTGCAGACCCACTCCGATGATTTCGTTGCTGGCAGCAATCCTTAACGAACCTGGGTGTAGGCCGCCTCAGAGATGGTGGGAATTTCTGCATAGCGTCCCAGGGCCGATTGCACGATTGAGTAACCGACGGCTGCTATGACAGCCAGAAATATGGTGTTAAAGATTGTTTGTGTCACCAGGCTAGTTGCAGGGAAGATTGAACTGAATACAAAACTCCAGAGAATTGAAAATAGACTCAACACAATGCCAATCAAGATCGATTGCATGGCGTTGAAACGAATGAAGTGCGGTACAGACTCATTGCGTACTACCAGCATGTACAGGGCAAAGAAAATAATCAGCGGCATAAAGCCACCAAACCCATAGTAAATGCTGAACAACGGACTGAGAGGCAGAACAATAGCCGCTAGAACCGGGGTCAAGAACGAACCAGAGGCTATAAGCACTCCACCTGCCAAGCCCACCACATCCATCAGTGGGAGCAGGTAGACCAGACATGAAAAAATGCGATCGGAAAGGGTTGTTGAGCCGCGCCAAGCCATAGTTGCCTTACTCCTGTTGCTATCGTTGCTGCCAAAATTCCTGGATATTGCACAGAATAACTCAGGGAATAGGGATTAGGGATTAGGTGTTAGGAATTAGGGGGAGATTAAAACCTACCTAGGTCCTAATCCCTAATTCCTATTCCCTTCCACTCAAACTCATCGGCCCCAAATACCGCTCCAAATACGGAGAAAACACCTCATAGATCAGGGTAAAGGGTTGCCCATGATGCCAGAAGAGGTAATGGCGACCCCAGAATGGCCCTGGTTGGCCAAAGGCTTTTTCTAATTCCGGGGAGTGGCCGTAGTAAAGACCCTGCACATCGCGGTAGAGTTCCGTTCGCAGACGGGCGAGGCTGGCCCAGATGGGAATCGATCGGTTTTGCAAATAGTCATCCACATGGCTGGCTTCCCACCAGGACGTGGCATAGGCCAGCCGCTGACCAGAAGCGGTTCGCAGCCACACCTGTCGCCGCAATCGTGGCCCCGGTACGACCTGCAGTTGGACTGGAGCATTGTCGGGATCCAGGCCGATCGGCGACATATCAATCACGTCTACCTCGGTAGGTT
>JBBIQC010000036.1:14471-16331 GCA_037442585.1 Oscillatoriales cyanobacterium bin_317 | reverse complement strand
TTCTGCGGGTTCAAGTCCCAGAGCCAGAGCCGGTAAGCCGTCGGTGGTCAGGTTAATCCAGAGAATTTGCAACGGCACCAGCGGTAAAGGCATTCCCAAAAACGGAGCCAGCAACATTACCCAGAGTTCTCCAACGTTGCTGCTGAGGAGATATTGAATGAACTTGCGGATGTTGTCATAAATGATCCGGCCTTCTTTCACAGCAGCCACGATCGTCGCAAAGTTGTCATCCAGCAGCACCATATCAGCGGCTTCTTTGGCCACATCAGAGCCACTGATCCCCATCGCTACCCCAATATCCGCCTGTTTCAGAGCCGGAGCATCATTTGCCCCATCTCCTGTCATGGCCACGATATGTCCCCGCTGTTGCAGGGCACGCACAATATCGAGCTTGGAGGTTGGGGAAACTTGAGCGTAAACCGATACGTCCTCTACAGCCTGGAGCAATTCCTCGCCGGATAAATTGGCGACGTTCTCCCCGGTGAGAATCCGGCGATCGCTGGCAAGGCCAATTTCATAGGCAATATGCCAGGCTGTCAGGGGATGATCTCCAGTAATCATGACGGGTCGAATTCCAGCCAACTTGCAGGTGAGAACCGCTTCTTTAGCCTGCGGACGGGCGGGATCGGTCATGCCCACTAAGCCGAGAAAGATCAAATTCTGCTCGATAGAATTCTCTGGCCCTGGCGGCACGGCAAGGGGACGAAAGGCCAGTCCCAGAACCCGCAGGCCCTTCTGAATGAGTTGGCGATGGGCGGCTATGATGCCTTCCTGCCACGCCGTAGTCAAAGGTTCAGTTTGTCCATCGATCCAGACATGGCGGCTAATCGCCAGGACGCTATTGACCATTCCCTGGGTGAAAACGACATAGGATACATCCCCAAACACCGACTGAGCCAGCCGTAATACCTCTAACACGGAATTTTTGGGAAACCGGGTGGGAAGTTGATGCACCGTGGTCAGGCGCTGCCGTCGAGAGGTAAATGGCACTTCCAACAGGCGGGGAAAGGCAGCATCTAACTCTGCTTTCCAAAGACCGAGGTGGGCGGCTGCCATCACCAGGGCACCTTCTATAGGATCGCCTACAGCCCGCCAATAACGGGGTTCATCCCAATCAGGTTCAAGATGGGCGTGATTGCAGAGGGTACTACAGGCCAGCAGCAGAGCCAGAGAGGGACGCTCTTGCAGCAGCGAGGAATGCTGCTGGCGAGAGTCAACCAGGGGGGATGCCCAATGACCGTAGGCGGGCAAATCGATTCTGGCACCGATAACATCCAGTACCGTGACAATCATCCGGTTTTCGGTGAGGGTGCCGGTCTTACCGGAACAAATCACTGTCACCGATCCCAACGCCTCCACGGCGGGTAGTTTGCGAATCAGAGCACGTCGTTTCAGCATCTGCTGGGCACCAAGCGCCAGAGCGATCGTCACCACGGCGGGCAATCCTTCCGGTAAGGCGGCAACGACCAGGGTGATCGCCGTCAGCACCATCACCTTCGGGTCTTCACCCCGCAATAGCCCCAGGATCAGGATAATCCCGACCAGAACGAGGGCCGCGATCGCCAATCCCTTGCCCAGTTGATTCAGCCGTTTCTGCAGTGGAGTGGGTTCTGACTCAATGGTGCGGGTGTGGCTGGTAATTTGTCCCAGTCGGGTCTGCATCCCCGTTTCGGTGACGATCGCCTGTCCCCGACCATAGGTCACGACCGTTCCCAGATAAACCTGATTGCGGTAAACGGGCAGATCGACGCTGGTGCCATTCCCCGCTGGCAACCTGGCTGGCAAGGGGTGGGGATCTTTATCAACGGGAACCGAGACTCCCGTCAGCGCGGCCTCCTGAACCCGCAGGTTGATCCCTTC
>JBBIQC010000036.1:1695-14461 GCA_037442585.1 Oscillatoriales cyanobacterium bin_317 | reverse complement strand
AATCAGGCGGCAATCCGCAGGCACCAGATCCTCCGCTTCCAGGAAGATGATATCTCCCGGCACCAGTTGATTGGCTGGGAGATTGAGCAGGCTGCCACTGCGGCGCACTTTGACGAGGGGAACGGATAATTTTTTGAGCGCCGCGATCGCCCGTTCTGCCCGATACTCCTGACTGAAGCCCAGCAGTGAAATCAGCACCACGATCGCGAAGATGCCGAGGGCATCCTTATAGTCTCCCAGTAATCCCGCAACAACGGCTGCCAGCATTAAAATCACCACGAGCGTTGCTGACAGTTGCTCCCACAAAATGCGCCAGGGGCCTTTCAGTTCCTGGTTGATCAACTCATTCAGGCCATACTGCTTTAATCGTTGAGCGGCCTCCATTGCGGTTAGACCAAAGGCAGTATCACTCCTCAGCCGTTTAACGACCCCTGTACCCTGTAATTGACTCCAATCGCTCACATCGTCCCTCTCTCTACACTGGCGATCGCCCTCTTATAAGCCTGCATTTAAAATCTGCTCTGCGGTCAGTTGCAAGTTGGGAAAGGTGGGAGAAATAATGGGTTCAGTACCTCGAAACTCTGTTGTTTTGTAAACGCTGCCATCTAGCCGTAACACCATCACTACAGCCCGGTTCGGATCAATCAGCCAATATTCTGGGATGCCCCGCGCGGCATATTCTTTGGGTTTGTCAAGGTAGTCGCGATCGTAGTTCTCGTTACCAGGGTTACCGGGGGAGACGACTTCGATAACCAGGGACGGATTGGGCATGTCCAGGGTGATCAGCGATCGCTGATTTAATCGCATAGCGGTAAAGCCGTCTTCTGTAAACACCATTAAATCTGGCTGCCTGCAGGTCACGGAAGTACTATCAACCTGGATTTCGGTTCCCCGATGAATCAAATAATAGGGCACAAATTTTAGCAACACTGAGAACAGATACCCAGCAATGACAATATTGATACAGTTCTCAGCACCCATCTCCACGATCACTCCATCGACTAGCTCATAGCGTCCTTCTGGCAGATCGCCTGGATCCACCACGCCATATTCTTCAATGCTGTCAAAGTGGGTTTTTGCCTGTACCATTGCGATCGCCTCCTGCCATGCCTATCACTGACCTTCCATACAGCCTGCTAACTATACCCATACTTTCTCACAAACCAGGTTTTCATCAACTGCGTTAGCACACAATAACTGGATAAAATCAACACCAACCAGGGAAAATAGCTGGCGGGTAAATGCACAAAGCCCAACCCAGGGCCAACAGGAGAGAATGGCAGATAGATCCCTACAGCCATGATGGTCAGTGTCACCAGCAGCATTGGTAAAGAGGGCCAACTCTGCAGCAGGGGAATCTTAGCGGTGCGAATAATGTGCACAATCAGAGTTTGGGTTAGTAAACTCTCGACAAACCATCCGGTTTGAAACAGTGCTTGTTCTTCCACCGTATTGGCACCAAACACAAACCACATCAGGGCATAGGTGGTGTAGTCAAAGATGGAACTCATGGGACCAATGTACAGCATAAACCGCTGTATCTCACCCACCTGCCATTTACGGGGTTTTTCCAGATATTCCGGGTCTACATGGTCAAAGGGAATCCCGGTTTGAGAGAAGTCATACAGTAAGTTGTTCACCAGAATTTGCACTGGTTGCATCGGCAAAAACGGTAACAGGGCACTGGCTCCCAGTACACTGAACATATTGCCAAAGTTGGAACTGGTGCCCATCTTGATGTATTTAACAATGTTGCCAAAGGTTCTGCGGCCTTCATTCACACCGGCTTCCAGAACTAACAAACTTTTTTCTAACAAAATGATGTCTGCCGACTCCTTGGCAATGTCTACAGCGGTATCCACGGAGATACCGACATCCACTTCCCGCAGAGCCGCCGCATCGTTAATCCCATCGCCCAAAAAGCCGACCACATGACCTTTCCGGCGCAAGACCTGAATAATGCGGGCTTTTTGCAGAGGAGACAGTTTGGCAAACACAGTCGTGGTTTCGGCCAGGTCAGCCAGTTCCCGATCGGATAACGCTTCGATCTCGTCTCCTAACAGCATGTGGTGAACATACAAACCCACGTCTTTACAAATTTTCCGGGAAATAATCTCGTTATCTCCCGTGAGAATTTTCACCTGAATGCCATTATGGGCAAGCACCGCGATCGCCGCTGCCGCAGAATCCTTGGGTGGATCCAGGAAGGCAATAAAGCCCAGCAAAATCAGATCCTGCTCATCGGCAACCGAGTAGACGACCTGATCCAGCGGCAATTCTTTGTAGGCAACCGCAATCACCCGCAGCCCATCTTCATTGAGATCCTGCTTGAGTCGGTTCACCTGATGACGAATGGCCTCATTCATCAGCAGAATTTGATTGTTTAATTTCACCCGTGTACACACCTGAAGAATTTCTTCCACGGCTCCTTTACAGATGAGTTCATGGTGATGGCTGGCTTCTTCTACCACGACAGACATACGGCGACGAGCAAAATCAAAAGGAATTTCGTCAATCTTACGAAACGTATGTTCTACCTTGAGGGCTTGATGTAATTCAATATGCTCCAGTACGGCTACATCCAATAAGTTTTTTAATCCAGTCTGATAAAAACTATTCAAATAAGCGAACTCTAAAACTTCGTCGTTTTCTTCTCCTTCAATATCCAGATGCATTTCTAACACGATGCGATCTTGAGTTAAGGTGCCTGTCTTATCCGTACACAGCACATCCATCGCGCCAAAGTTCTGGATCGAGTCAATATTTTTCACAATCACCTTTTTCTCAGACATGGCGATCGCCCCCCGCCCCAGATTGGCTGTAACAATCATCGGCAACATCTCCGGCGTTAAACCGACAGCCACGGAGAGGGCAAAAAAGAAGGCTTCAATCCAGTTTCCCTTCAGCACGCCATTGACCAGAAACACGATCGGAGCCATCACCAGCATGAAGCGCAAGAGCAGCAGGCTGATGTCATTAATCCCCCGGTCAAAACTGGTCATCGTTTTGTGCCCGACCACGGTTTGAGCCAGGGAACCCAGATAGGTGTTGCTACCCGTTTCCACCACCACAGCAGTTCCCGTACCACTGACAATATTGGTGCCCATAAAACAAAGCGTGGCCAGCTCTAAGGGATTGCTCACCCAGCCCTGACTGTCCGGTAAGCTGGCGTACTTCTCCACCGGAACCGATTCCCCCGTCAGCGATCCCTGGCTGACAAACAAATCGCGGGCGGCGATCAATCTCACATCGGCGGGAATCATATCTCCCGCTGACAGATAAATCACATCCCCAGGCACCAGGAACTGAATCGGAATTTCCTGACGAACTGCCTCCTGGGGATGCAGGGTAATCCCATACTCTCGCAACATCTCCGGTGAGATGTCTTTGCGGACATCTTTGCGGCTCACCGTAGCGGTGGTGCGTACCATCTCCCGCAATTTTTCTGCCGCCTGACTGGAGCGAAACTCCTGGGAGAACCGCAAGATCACACTGAAAATGACCATGATCGTGATAATGGTCGCGGCTTTTACATCCCCTGTGACCAGCGAAATCATTGCCAGGGACATTAACAAAATCGCCAGGGGATTTTGAAAGGTTTTCAACAAGCAGATTGAGCGCGATCGTTATTCTTCTGAATCGGTGTCTCAAAGGTTTTACGAAACTGAGCTTCTTTGCCCAGATAACCAGGATTGAGGAAATTAAAAATTGACCACAAATCTAACAAGCGATTTTCCACTGGAGTTCCCGTCAATGCTAATCGATGCGGTGCCTGAAGCTTGAGAATGGCGCGAGTCTGAGCCGCTTTCGGATTTTTGATATTTTGGGCTTCATCCAACACAATGCGATGCCATTGCACCTGGCTCAATAGCTTTTCATCCTTGCGGGCCAGGGTGTAGGACGTAATTACGACATCTTGTTTTTGGCATAATGCTGTGAAGTCCTGATCCTGTTGAACTCGCTCAGTGCCATGATGCACGATCGCTTTGAGGTGTGGTGCAAATTTTAGGATTTCTCGTTGCCAATTTCCCACCACAGAAGTGGGGGCAATCAGTAGCGTTGGCCCAAGTTTCTTTGATTTCTGTCGCTCTTGCACCAATCGGGCAATTACCTGAAATGACTTCCCCATACCCATATCGTCGGCAAGACAGCCATTTAAGCCCAGTTGCTCCAAATATTGCAACCAGGCTACACCACGTTTTTGGTACTCACGCAACTGTCCTTGTAACTTTGCAATATCATCTACAAGTTCTAAACGACTTTTATCTTCCAGTTTTTCTAATAAGTCACTCAATGATCTATCCGCTTCAATTTCTAATTCTTCATTTGTCTCTGATGCTTTCTGCAGCAATTCTAAAAGTGACATTTCAGCATTATTTTGATTCTGCTGCTGCCAAAATTCCAGCATTTGCTGCATTTTTTCTGGATCAAGTTCGATCCATTCACCTCGAAATTGCACCAATGGTGTTTTTGCGTTTACTAATTGCTGCCATTCTTTGGATGTGATGGATTGATCGCCGATCGCAAGTTCATATTGATACTGCACGATCGCCGTTAAGCTCAACAATCCTTTTGACTTTGCCTGACCCGCTTTTTGAGAACTTGAAGCTTTGAGACGGAGCT
Organism: Oscillatoriales cyanobacterium bin_317; assembly: GCA_037442585.1. Taxonomy (GTDB): domain Bacteria; phylum Cyanobacteriota; class Cyanobacteriia; order Leptolyngbyales; family Leptolyngbyaceae; genus Leptodesmis. Next base: position 9,838 of record JBBIQC010000036.1, on the reverse strand, counting down.
TGGCACGACGACGACCGGCTGGGGTATACCAGGCTGGCACAATCACGGTGTAGCCTGCATCCTCCAAAATCCAGGCACTTTCTTTGAGAAAGGCAAAGGCTTCTTCCAAGGTTAACGGCATTCCTACCGGCTGACTTGTTTCTAAGCCTTGCCACAACTTCGGATACATCCGAGCAGCGTAGCCCAAGTGCAGCAGCAGGGTTGCCTCAAAATCCTGTCCAAATTGCTTTTTCAGACTTGCCTTCGCTTTCGTACCCATTGCCCAATAATCAGAAAGTGCCACTTTTAACGAAGGATCCTGTTTAGATGCCACCAGTAACTCAAGCTGCCAGGGTTCGGTGTGTCCTTGGGGAGGTGCATGGAGCTTTAAGCATAAGGTAAACGGCGAATCGGTTTGGGTGCGAGTAATTTTGATTTTCCAAGCCAACCATTGTTGATATTGCTCTAGAGCCACAGCACCCGTTTGGGGACGATCTAATTTAGGGTTAAGACAGTGCCCCAAAATTGTATTTGATACCTGCTCCTCAACTTTTGCTGTGAGAGGCGTATGAGCGATGAGATCTGCTAAAACGACTTGCGAGAAATGACGCAGTAGCGGTTCTGGCTGATAAAACTCAATGATTTGGTGACGTGTTGCTTTTCCTGCCAAACAAATGAGGGGGATATATTCACAATAGCGCTTTATATTCAATTCATACTGCTGAGAAATGATTTCCCAAGTGGCGTAAATCTCAAAATCGGAGCTGAGAGCTTTTTGTTTACGTTTTCCGATCGGTTTTTCAATCGATCGATACTTCAAGGCAGGAATGTACTGTTCGCGCCAAATGATCGTTTTAAAGGCTTGCGTGTAGTGATACCAAAACAGTAAATCTGCACCAAACTGAAACTGCTCGTCTTGGTGCAGTGCTAGAAAATGGCAATCACTGAGAAACTTGATCACATTGATCGCGGTTTCAAACCGATTCGCTTTCGATTTGACAGCCGTTGCGACTTGATAACAATCGATTTGCCAACTTTGCAGCGTGTACTCTGAGGGAATTTCCAGTTCCAGATAGCGACTGAGTTCTGGTGAGGGTAAGGGCTGATCGGCGATCGTCGGCAGCAGAAAATACCGGGGCTGAAACTGGGACAAGGGGGGCGTTATCCCCAGTTGTTCTGTCAAAAATGCGGCGAGTTCAGGTTGTAATAGGTGTCCTGGATGCACCCCTGGCTTGGGTTTTGGTTTTCTGGTCGCCGCAACCTCCACCCAGACAAAGAAGCGCCCAGACCGAGTAAAGTCTGGCGATTCATCAGGAATCCAAGTGCCGTGGAGAATTTGCATCGCATCAGGGAGCTTGGGGCTATTGGCATCATATCGGCTCTATTACCGTTGTCAAGCCAGCCGAGTTGGTGAAGTTGAGGAACCACGATCGCAGCGCTTGAAGCTGTAAGCTGTTCAGCATTTCATTTTCCAGCTCGACCGGCTGACCACAAGGGCTTCAGCGATCGTTTTGTGCAATTTAGATGCGCGACAGCTTAATACTTGCGGTTTTTCTTTCACGGCATTGGTTCCGCTGAGTGAGGAGGCACAACGAATCCAGAGCCATCTCATCATGGCTGGCGGATTATCCCTTTAATTGTTTCGTGTTCATCCTCTCTCAATGAATTTTGTGAGATATGGGTGCCTAGTTTTATTGATTTGCTTAAGCTTTTGTAGTTCCAAATAACCTGAAAATAAGGAAAGAGAGCTTGAGTTTCTGATTCATTATGTGTAGATGGCTTGCATATTTTGGTGATCCGATCCCAATTGAATGGGTGGTGTTGCAGCCCAAATACGCCTTGCTTGTCCAGAGCCTGCCAACTCGCCTCGGTACCACGACGATCAATCGGGATGGCTTTGGGCTTGGTTGGTATAGCAGGAGTGAGCAGCCGGGCTTATACCGGAGCGTACATCCTGCCTGGAACGATCGCATTCGTTATGGATCCTGGATGTTCATGCATAATGGGTCAGTCCGCGAGTTGCCGGGAGTCAAGCGGGATCTACGGCTGGAGGTCGAGCCATCCCTCCTGCCGTGGATTGAGGGTTCAAGTAATTCCGAGCTATTGTTCTACCTGACACTCACTTTCGGTTTGCAGCAAGACCCAGTTGCAGCCTTGGAAAGAATGGTGGGGTTCGTCGTCGCGATCGGTGAACGACACGGTATTGAGCATCCCTTACAAATGGCGGCAGCGGTTTCAAATGGTAAGCAGATCGTGTGGGTGAAGTGCCGGAAGTCTGGCAGGAAGTGCCGGAGTCGAGCGTGAGAATTGTGCAGCAAGGAGGTTTACCATGACCATCATTCAAAAGTCTGAACCCATTTTCCCCAGGATGGTTGAGTTGCGGCGGACTTTCCACCGTTACCCCGAGTTAGCTTTTGAAGAAAAGCAAACAGCCGCTGTGATTATCGAGGAGTTGCAGCGGCTGGAGATCCCTTACGAGTACGGTGGGGTGGGTGGCGGAATTGTGGCTAGGATTGAGGGAGGAGAGAAAAACTGGCCAATTGTGGCTTTGAGAGCAGATATGGATGCTCTGCCTGGCGAAGAAAATACAGGGCTTCCCTTCGCTTCTCAAAATCCGGGCAAGATGCATGCCTGCGGTCATGATGGCCACATGGCCATGCTACTGGGAGCCGCAACCTTGTTAAAAGCCGACCCCCCTCCCGGTCAAGTCGTATTAATCTTCCAGCCAGCAGAAGAGCGAGGCGGTGGGGCCAGAGTCATGATTGCAGCGGGTGCTTTGCAAGGGGTTCGTGCCCTCTTCGGTGGTCATCTGACGCGCCACTATAGGGTAGGGAAAGTCATGGTCGCTAGTGGGACGATAACGGCCCAGTCTGATGGCTTTACCATTCGGGTAAAGGGACGAGGCGGACATGGAGCACGGCCCCACGAAGCGGTGGATGCGGTGGTTGTAGCAGGGTTGCTGATTATGGCTGTGCAAACCTTAGTTTCCCGAGAAATTAACCCTGCCCATCCGTCAGTTGTGACCATTGGCAAGGTGGAAGCTGGCAGTGCTGGTAACGTCATTGCCGAGGAAGCCACCCTCTACGGCAGCATCCGAACAACGGAACCAGCCGTCAGGCAGCACATTGTTCAGGGGCTACAACGGATAGCCAAGGCCGTTGGCGACCTCCACAATGCCAGGGTCGAGGTAGAAATTCGAGAAGGATATCCCCCCGTGATCAATACCGCTCAGGAAGCGGAAATTGCTCGACGGGCTGTACTCAAAACTTTGGGCGAGGAGGGATTGGTTCCCATGGATCAGCCCAGCATGGGATCGGAGGATTTTTCCTACTATCTTCTGCACGTTCCTGGCTGTTACGTCCGGTTTGGTGCCAGACGCGAGGGTTGGGAAAATATCCCGTTGCACAGCCCCTCTTTTGACTTTGACGAAGAGGCAATGAAGATTGGTGCTGCCTTCTTCGACCAAGTGGCCAGGGAGGCGATCGCAGAGTATGCAAGGAGATGATTGAGCATGGAGTTTAAGAGTTCTCCGACATCCTCAATTGGGATCGAAATTGAGTTGCAATTGCTCGACTCTGATACCCTGGATCTAATCGACGGCATCATCCCCTTGTTAGCCAGCCAACCCGATCATCCTGCGCTCAAGCCAGAGTTCAACCAGTCCACCGTGGAAATCAACTCGAAGCCTTGCGAGACGATTCGCGAGTTGGAAACCGATGTAACCTCGATCTTGGCTACCCTGCAAGGCCGGTGTCGGGATCTGGGAATGGGTATCTGTGGCGCGGGAACCCACCCCTTCTGCCAACGCTTTGCCACTGTTACACCACTGCCGAGATACCTCAGCCAACATGAAAGTGGAGGCTACTTAGCTCGGCTGATGATGACGTTTGCCCTGCACGTCCATGTTGGGATGCCCTCAGGGGACGAGGCGATCGCCACCATGACTGACCTCAAGCCCTACCTGCCGATTCTGCTCGCCCTGTCGGCCAGTTCGCCATTCTGGTGGGGGCATGATACCGGCTATGCCTCCTACCGCCAGCGCATCCTGGCCAGCATGAGGAGCTATGGCATCCCGCCCACCTTCAAGAACTGGCAGGAGTTTGCCGACCTCTTCCAAAGTGGGCAAAAAGCCGGGATGTTCAAAATTATTCGGGACATCCACTGGGATTTGCGCCCCCACCCCACCTTTGGCACGCTAGAAGTCAGGGTGATGGACAGCCAACCGACCATCAAAGAGTCGATCTCGTTGGCCGCTTTCGTCCACAGCTTGATCATCTACCTCCAGCACTGTCGTTGGGCAGGGAGGGCAGGATTCCTGTTAAAACCATGCCACGGATGGATTGAGAGGGAAAACTATTTTCGAGCTTCTCACCTGGGATTAGAGGCCTGCTATATCGAAGATGATCAGGGCCACAACCGATCCTTCAGAGATATCATTGAGGATATTTTAGAAACTCTTGCTCCAACCGCAGAGCAGTTGGGAGAGATAGAGCATCTAAAATTTCTAGAAAGGCGGCTTAAAAGCGGTTCCAGTTATATCCGCCAGCACCGAGTCTTCCAACAAACGGGGTCTCAAAAGAAAGTAGTTGCTGCTCTCGTTAGAGAACTGGAGGAGGATCAGGGTTTCTTGTTCCATTGCTAAACAAACCCGTTTATCAGCCATCTCAAAAATCCCACCAATAATCTCATCCTTCTACCCCGATCGATCTCTGGGTGTTTTCCCACTTATAGAGAGTGGAGGGGTCGGGAACCGGATAAAACCTCGACCGTTCACGGCGGGGATACAGAACAGTTCCCGCGTGGCTGTCAAGCCACAGAGTCCCTATTCTGATTGCATTTACTAGACAGCTTGTTCCTAGTAAATGCGCTATAATCGAGGCATGTTGACCATGAACTACCGCTATCGTATCTATCCCGATGCCACTCAACAGGCAACACTGTTTGAGTGGATGGAAACCTGTCGCACTGCCTATAACTACGGCTTGCGAGAGATTAAGGATTGGTGCAATAGCCGCAAGTGCCTGATTGACCGCTGCTCGATTGAGCAGGAATACATCCTGCCAGCCGATTTGAAGTTTCCCAGCGAAGTGCAGCAGTTGAATGCACTGCCACACGCGAAGAAGGAGTTTCCCCGCTTGGGTGAAGTTCCATCCCAGGTGTTGCAGCAAGCGATTAAACAACTGCACAAAGCTTGGCAAGGGTTTCAATCGCGTGGATTTGGATTCCCCCGGTTCAAGAAATACGGGCAATTCAAATCGCTGTTGTTCCCGCAATTCAAGGACAATCCCATTACGGGGCTGCACCTGAAATTGCCGAAAATTGGGCTGATTCCGATTAACTGGCATCGCCCGATTCCCGGCGGATTCGTGGTGAAGCAAGTTCGGATTTTGAAAAAGGCGGATCAATGGTACGCCTCGGTCAATATTCAATGTGATGCCGACGTGCCAGCCCCCATGCCTCATGGTCACGCGATTGGTGTGGATGTGGGGCTGGAGAAGTTTCTCGCAACCAGTGACGGTGTTCTCGTAAAGCCGCCCAAGTTTTTCAAGCAACTGCAAGGCAAGCTGAAATTGCTGCAACGCAGACTGAGCCGAAAACAGAAGCGGTCTAAGAATTACGAGAAGCAGCGGATCAAGGTTGCACGATTGCATCACAAGATTGATAACACTCGAAAAGATTTCCACTTCAAGCAAGCTCACGCCCTTTGTGATGCTGCCGATATGGTCTTCATGGAAGACCTTGATTACCGAGTCAGCGCCAAGGGAATGCTGGGTAAGCACATGCTCGACGCTGCTTTTGGGCAGTTCCGAAGCATCACCAAGTATGTGTGCTGGAAACGTGGCAAGTTTTTTTCCGAAGTGGATGCGAATGGCACGTCGCAAACCTGCCCCGAATGCGGGGCAACCGTCCGTAAAGATTTGAGTGTGCGAGTGCATCATTGTCCAGAGTGTGGCTATACGACCAATCGAGATGTAGCTAGTGGTCAGGTCATTCGCAATCGAGGTTTTGAGTTAATTAGTACCCCAGGGCTTGGGGGAATGGAAACTGCCTGTGCAGACGATCTACCGGGGGTTGGGGCGACTCAATCCAGGCAAGTGTCGAAATCCCGTAAGGGAGTAACCAGGAAAGCCAAGAAGTGATTCTTGGAAGCCTCGCCCTTTAGCGTCAGCGGAGGGCGGGGAGTGTCACTTCTCTTAATTAACTAACTCATTAAAGAAAGTAACCCCCTACCGTATCACAGGCAGCATAAATTTCTGGGTACCTTCAGATAAAGTAACAAGACTGACGCAGGGAATTATTAACGACATGGCAACCGCATCGAACCGCAAACTGGATACCTTCGCCGTGCTTGCTTCTCTGACCGTACCGATTTTTGAAACCCCTAAAAAGCTGTTCCCGCAATGGGTAGAAGTCAATGGCAAAATGGAATGCTGCTGGGTAGAAGTTGAGAACGGAGCGAGATCGAGCCGTTAGGTTTAGAATGGGGGATGCACAAAAATTCATAATTCCCTGGCTCTATGTCTGTTCGTGTTCGTATTGCGCCCAGCCCTACGGGTAATCTCCATATTGGCACCGCCCGGACTGCCGTTTTTAACTGGTTATTTGCCCGTCATCACGGCGGCACTTTCGTATTGCGAATTGAGGATACAGACCTGGAGCGATCGCGCCCGGAGTTCACCCAAAACATTCTGGACGGACTGAAATGGCTGGGCCTGACCTGGGATGAAGGCCCCTTTTTCCAGACCCAGCGGCTGGACTTATACCGTCGAAAGATTGAGGAATTGCTGGATCAAGGGCTGGCCTACCGCGCCTACGAAACGCCGGAAGAACTGGAAGCCATGCGGGAAGCCCAGAAAGCCAGGGGAGAAGCCCCCCGTTACAATAACGGCCACCGCCATCTGACTCCAGAACAGCGCGCTGCCTATGAAGCCGAAGGCCGGACAGCCGTGATTCGCTTCAAGATCGATGACGATCGCGAAATTACCTGGACTGATCTGGTACGGGGAAAAATCACCTGGAAAGGCAAGGATCTGGGGGGCGATATGGTAATTGCCCGTGCTGCCACCGCAACAGACATTGGGCAACCCCTCTATAACTTCGTGGTGGTGGTAGACGACATCGACATGGCAATCACCCACGCCATCCGGGGTGAGGATCACATTGGCAATACTCCCAAACAAATCCTGCTTTATGAAGCTTTAGCGGCTCCGGTGCCTGAATTTGGTCACACACCGCTGATTCTCAACCAGCAGGGAGCCAAATTATCCAAACGGGACGGTGTGACTTCCATCTCCGATTTTCAGAAGATGGGGTATGTCGCTCCCGCCCTTGCCAACTACATGACGTTGTTGGGCTGGACTCCTCCCGATGCCACCCAGGAAATCTTCACCCTGGAAGCAGCGGCCAAACAGTTCAGTTTCGATCGCGTCAACAAAGCCGGAGCCAAATTTGATTGGGATAAACTCAACTGGCTGAACAGTCAATACCTCCATGCCATGTCCGCCAGCGCCTTAACCGATTTGCTGATTCCCTACTGGCAGGCAGCGGGCTATGAAGTCGATTGGATCGCCAAACGTCCCTGGCTGGAACAAATCAGCGCTCTGATTGGTCCCAGTCTGACCCGGTTAGATGAGGCCGTCCCCATGACCCGCTATCTCTTTACACAGGATGTGGGCTTCAGCGAAGAGGCCACCAGGAAGTTGCAGCAGGATGGGTCAGCGGCGATCGTCGAAGCCATCTCTACCGCCCTTTCCCAGTCTCCTGATCTGACTGAAACCAGCGCTCAGGGTTTAATCAAACAGGTGGCTACCGATCTGGGTCGCAAAGAAGGGCAACTCAAGCCGATTCTGCGAGTCGCTTTAACCGGAGAAACCAAAGGCCCAGACTTAATTCAATCCTGGCTGCTCCTGCATCAACAGGGATGGGATCAGCGTCGTTTGCAGAGTGCGCTGGCGATCGCCAAATAATTTCAGCCGCTCAGAAACCCGGAATTTTGGAAATTCCGGGTTTCTCGGTAGAGAGCTATGGAACATTCCTCAGGTTATATTGACCCTCAATGGTTGAGCCGTTCTTCTGTGGAGGTGGCTCCTGATTTGATTGGCTGTGTCCTGGTCAGAAAATTGCCCGATGGGACGATCGTTCGGGGACTGATTGTGGAAACAGA
>JBBIQC010000036.1:0-1678 GCA_037442585.1 Oscillatoriales cyanobacterium bin_317 | reverse complement strand
CCCGCCTGTCATGCCTATCGCCGCCGCACTCCGCGAAACTCGGTAATGTTTGGGCCTGCGGGAGTCTCCTATGTTTACCTAATTTATGGCATCTACCATTGCTTGAATGTGGTCACGGATCTGGATGGCCTGCCCAGTGCCGTTCTAATTCGGGCGCTGCAGTTAGAAGGTATTCCTCCCTGGATTGCATTTCAGGAAAAAGTAAAGCATCATCGACTGGCGGCTGGCCCTGGAAAATTGTGTCAGACCCTGAAAATCGATCGCTCCCTGAATGGTACCCCTCTGCAACCCGATTCTCCCCTATGTTTGGAACATCGCAGCGATCGTGTCCAACACCAGCTAGACATCAACCAATTCACCCTGACTCAAACGACTCGCATTGGCTTAACCGAAGGCGTAGATCTTCCCTGGCGCTGGTACCTGACCAACTGCCCCGCCGTCTCGAAAAAAGGATAAATAGGAAGAAAAAGCGATCGCTGAGCCAAGTTTCACTATAATGTCCGCCATTGATTTGGAATTTCCGATCCGCTCGTTTGAGCGACGTGGTTAAGCGATGACTTTTATTTCCCTCACTTACTTCCTGTTCCTGGTCAGCCTGCTGGTCGTCTACTGGTCTGTGGAAAAACCCAAACTTAGGCTGATTCTGTTGCTGGCTGCAAGTTTGATATTCTACGCCTCCTTTCAGGTGCAATACATGCCCCTGCTGTTGGCTGCCACCTGGATTAATTTTCGGATTGGGCAGGCGTTGTCTACTCCACCCGATTGGCGTATTGATGACTGGCAATTTGCCCAGCAAGACTGGAATCAACGACGACTGAAATTGCTCTGGTTCGGGATCGGCGTGAATGTCCTGCTATTATTTGGCTTCAAATACATTCCTTTCACCCTGACCACGATCGCTCAAATCTTTGGCTGGTCTGCTGCTCAAACTGCTGCCCAATGGACAAGTCAAAGCTTAATTGCCCCGATTGGCATCAGTTTCTTTAGCTTTGAATGTATTGCCTATCTGGTCGATGTTTACCGGGGGGCACCTGCGGCTCAACAATTGCTTTCGTTTGCGACCTACAAGCTATTTTTTGCCAAATTGCTGTCTGGGCCAATTACCCGTTACCACACGATGGCGGCTCAGATGCAGCAGCAACAACGTCCTCCCCTCGATCGCATGGCCGAGGGATTGTGGCTGATTGCCAGTGGCGCGATTAAGAAAGGACTGCTGGCCGATAACATTGGCATCCTGGTTGATCTCAGCTTGCAAAACCTGCAGCGGGCTGGCAGTGTGGATCTCTGGCTGGCCACGTTTGCCTACGGGCTGCAGCTTTATCTGGATTTCAGCGGCTATGTCGATATGGCCCGTGGTACTGCCGTGTTGCTGGGCTTCAACCTGCCACAAAACTTTGATTTTCCCTATTTCACAACCAGCATTGCCGAGTTCTGGCGACGCTGGCACATGACTCTGGGAGATTGGCTTCGCAACTATCTCTATTTCCCATTAGGTGGCTCACGGCAGGGATTAGTTCGTACCTGCTTAAACTTGATGATCGTCATGGCGATCGCCGGAATCTGGCATGGAGCCGCCTGGGGGTTTGTGGTCTGGGGGATACTGCACGGACTGGCACTGGTGATTCATCGCCTCACTGATACCCTTTCCAGGCAACATGAGGGACTGAAGCGCTTCTGG
>JBBIQC010000035.1:16014-16708 GCA_037442585.1 Oscillatoriales cyanobacterium bin_317 | reverse complement strand
CATGAGTCAGTACTTCCGTCCCAATATCAACGCCATGACGGGTTATGTTCCAGGAGAACAGCCCAAACCCGGTACGCAAATCATCAAGCTTAACACCAACGAAAATCCCTATCCGCCCTCCCCGAAAGCGATGGAGGTACTGCAGCGGATTGATGCAGAATGGCTGCGGCGCTATCCCCATCCCTTTGCCAATGACTTTCGGCAGGCCGTCAGTGAAGTCTTAGAAGTACCCGTGGATTGGGTGATCGTGGGCAACGGTAGTGATGAGTTGCTGAGTGTGATCATTCGCTCCTGCACTGAACCAGGCCGCAAGGTGGTTTATCCGGCTCCCACCTATGTCCTCTATCACACCCTGGCCGAAATGCAGCCTGCAGAGGTGATTGAAGTTCCCTATGGAGCAGACTATCAGTTGCCGATCGCCGAACTGGTTGCCGCTGCTGGGGCCGTGACATTCATCGCCTCACCCAATAGTCCGTCCTGTCAAACCGTTCCGATCGCGGAGTTGCGTCAATTAGCGGCTCAATTATCAGGAGTGCTGGTGGTGGATGAAGCCTATGTAGACTTTGCCGATGAAACTGCATTGCCGTTAGTACGAGAGTTTGATAACGTCATCATTACCCGTACCTTATCCAAAGGCTATTCTCTGGCAGGGCTGCGGTTAGGTTTTGCGATCGCCCAACCGACCTTACTCAGG
>JBBIQC010000035.1:9572-15996 GCA_037442585.1 Oscillatoriales cyanobacterium bin_317 | reverse complement strand
AGTTACAACATTGATGCGATCGCGTGTGCAGTTGGAGCCGCCGCCATGCGAGATCAGGCGTACAAGAATGAGTGTGCCGATCGAGTGAAAGCGTCCCGTGCCAAGCTGATGGTCGATTTAAAGCAACTGGGTTTTCAGGTACGGGAATCCCAAACCAATTTCCTGTTAGCCCAACCTCCTCAGGCTAATGCGGAAGAACTGTATCTGGCACTGAAAGAACGGGGGATTTTAGTCCGTTACTTTAAGCAGCCCGGATTGGAGGATAAACTACGGATTACGGTTGGCACTGAGGAGCAAAATCAAACGCTGATCGAGGCACTGATTCATCTCCTGTAGGAAAACAGGAATTGACGCGTTACGTTAGCCCTAACGCATCCTCCGGAGAGGGGTGTAGCGGTGATTTATCTGATTACGGTTAATTACCAATCCAGTGACCTGATTGCTCGTTTGTTGGCTTCTGTTCAGCTTGCTGCCAGCGAGTATCACGTCCTGATTGTGAATAATTCCCCAGAAGATCAGGCGGTGCAGACTCTGGCAGACGATCGCGTACAGATCCTGGAGGCAGGACAGAATCTGGGATTTGGGGGTGGGTGCAATCTGGCCTTGCAATGGGTATATGAGCGAGATCCGGGAGCGATCGTCTGGTTGATCAATCCTGATGCTCTCCTCCCCCAGGGAATGCTGGAAACGGCCACTCAATTCTGCTTGAACCATCCAGAGCTTTCCATCCTGGGAACTGTCATTCTCGAATCCACTGGAGCCGTCTGGTTTGCAGGAGGTGAGTTTAATCCCATGACAGGCCGGATTGTGGCTCAAACGGACGATCGTCCTCTGACTGCCGCAGCTTACCAGGAAACCCCCTGGGTAACCGGATGCAGTTTACTGCTAAATCTCCGTAACTTTCCCATCTGCCCCTACTTTGATCAAGAGTTCTTCCTGTATTACGAAGATTTTGATTTCTGTCGGCGCTACGCTCAACAAGGTTATCGGTTGGCAGTGACGCCGCACATCCAGATAATTCACTCTCCCTCATCCATCACCAGTCGCCATCCCGCTTTGAAAGTTCAACACAGCACCTACAGTTATCTGCTGGCGCTAGAACGGCACACATCACTCTGGGTTTTGGGCTATCGACTGGGCCGCATCCTGGGTCGCGCCTTGCGGGTCAGTATGACAGAACCAGAAACGGCGATCGCTATAATCAAGGGTGTGGTGCGTTATGGGAAGCGAGTGAGCGGTTTTGGACAGCCCAATCTCCATTAATCTGGCCTTTTTACCTGTCAGACCGACGGGATTAGCGACCTACGCGATTAATTTGTTGCCCTATTTGCAAAGTCTGGATCCCACCCTATTCATTGCCGAACCACGAGAAGGATTCACCTGCTATTCTGTTCCTCCCGCTATGACCCACGAACAGGGGCGCCAAGGACACTTTTCCCGCTTACTGTGGACTCAGTTCCAACTTCCAGCGTTGTATCGTCAGGTGCGATCGCGCCTGTTATTTTCTCCCGTTCCCGAAGCTCCGCTGTTCTCTGATTGCCGTTTCGTCGTCACGGTCCACGATTTGATTCCCCTGCGCTTCTTTAAGAAATTCACACCTCTGTGGTCTTACCAGAAGTACTATATGCCGCAGGTTCTCAAGCAGGCGGAACACATCCTCTGCAATTCCAGCGCCACCGCTCAGGACATTGTGAATTTTTTCGGCATCCCCGCCCGCAAAATTACTCCCATTCTGCTGGCCCATGATGCGGCCAATTTCCGCTGGCTGGATTTGCCCACCCGCAATTATTTCCTCTACCTGGGCCGCAATGATCCCTACAAAAACCTGCACCGCCTGATCTCTGCCTTCGCCTCCTTGCCCCAACAGTCAGACTATGAGCTTTGGTTCGCAGGCCCGCGGGATGAACGGTATACAGAGGCATTGACCGAACACATTGAGGAACTGGGTTTAACAAACCAGGTGAAATTCCTCAGCTACGTCCCCTACTCCGAATTGCCCGTCATCCTGAATCAGGCGATCGCCCTGGTGATGCCCAGTCTCTGGGAAGGATTTGGTCTGCCCGTCCTGGAGGCGATGGCCTGCGGTACACCCGTCATTACCTCCAACTTGTCCGCCTTACCGGAAGTAACCGGAGACGCTGCCCTGCTGGTAGATCCCTACAATGAAACGGCGATCGCCCAGGCTATGCAGCAAGTAATCAATGATTCCAGATTGCGATCGCACTTGCGACAGGCGGGTCTAGCCAGAGCCAGTCAGTTTAGTTGGGCCAAAACTGGCCAGAAAACGATCGAGGTCTTAGAAGAATTTGCTGGTTGAAGAAGTCGGAGTCTTTAAAAAACTCCAACTTCTAGCTCATCCCAACAGATGAGAAGCTAACCCGATCGCTCCTCCGGCCAGCACTAACCAGACGGAGCTAATTTTGAAACGAAATACGGCGATCGCACTCAAAATAGCCACAACCAGAGTTAATCCATCCACTAAGGCGGCTCGTCCCAGGGTATAGGTAACTCCGGCCATCAGTCCCAAAGAAGCCGCATTCAGGCCATCCAGGAAGCCGCTGGCCCAGGAAGATTGACGCAACTTGGGTACCCAGGGATTGACCACGCCCACCAGCACAAACGCCGGCAGAAAAATACCGATCGTTCCGGCGATCGCTCCCGCATTGCCAGCCAGCAAATAGCCTATAAAGGTCGCCGTGGTGAAGACAGGCCCTGGGGTAATCTGGCCAATCGCCACGGCATCCAACAACTGTTGAGAGGTGAGCCACTGGTTGCGTTCCACCACCTCCTGTTGCAAAAAGGCCAGCAACACATAGCCACTGCCATAAAGCACACTCCCAATTTTGAGAAAGAACAGGAACACGCTCACCCAACTCACGACTGCCCCAGTAGCTGCCGTACTTCCTGCTTGAGCCAGCATCCCGGAAACAGGCAGTAGGATGGAGTGAAGGCTGGAGTGGCGAACCTGCCAATTTTTGACCAGCATGACAGCAAGCCCCAGCAACATCAAAGCCAGAATTTCGTTTGCTCGAATGAAATAGGCAGCGATCGCCAGCACTCCCGCCAGCATTGTTGGCCCATCCTTCACGGCTTTCCTGCCCAAAGTCCACACCGCCTGTAGCACAATCACAATAATCACAGGCTTGATCCCATACAGTAGCCATTCCACCTGCGGCAGAGCTTGATAGCGCTCGTAGAGTGCCGCTAACCCCCAGACAATCAGCATGGCAGGCAGAATAAAGCAACTTCCGGCAATCACTAAGCCACGCCATCCCCCCCGTTCATAGCCGACATGAATGGCCAGTTCCGTCGAATTTGGCCCCGGAATCAGTTGGGTAATTCCCAGCAAATCCAACAACTGCTCCTGACTCATCCAGCGACGGCGATCGACCACTTCTCGATGAATCATGGCAATGTGGGCGGCTGGGCCACCAAAGGCGATCGTCCCCAATCGCAAAAACAGAGTTGCCAGTTCTATGAGCCGCTGCCGTTGCTCTCGGTGGGATAATGCGGAGTAGGCAATCGGTTCCGGCCCTTCCTGGGGTGTTCGGATATCCTCAGACACGGGGTTCTCCTAGTCTCTTGTGTTTTGTGTAATATGGAGATAGCCACCACGGGGCTGTAACGGTTTCGACGTTTTGGCGAACGCTACATCGTGATGCAGGTCGAGAGCGAGCTACCTCTCGTAAATCAATGGCTCAAACAACGTACATGCGAACAACATCGTACCTTTTGCTCGTAAGCAAGCACTCGTTGCTGCCTAAACACCTCTAACGGTTCGAGCGTCCGTCATTTGACTCCGTTAAGGATGATGGACCAACCCCAACGGATGCGCTAGACCACCGCCTCTGGTCGGTATCTGGCTAAGACCTTACCAGAGCATCCCATCGTCCGGGATAAGGGACGATTCCCGCGCTGAGGGTTAGAGGCGCTAAACCTGTGAATGAACGGTGTACTAATACCCAAGGCGGACACGGGTTCGACTCCCGTCAGCTCCATAGCTTATCCTCATTCATTAGCCGCACCAACAACAGGGATGGAATTTAAGAATGTTCTGAAAGCACGCTTTCCGGGCTGAATAGGTGAGTGGCAGTCGGAAGGCGGAATCATTTATGGCGCAATCCAACCTGGTGAGGTTAGCAAAGCGAGGAGACACGATCGCGATCGCAACGCTGTTGAATCGAGCGTTTCACAAGCAAAGGGTGACTGTGCGGGTGCAATTGCAGGGTTCCTGTTTAAAGATTTTGCTGGAAGGAAAATCCCTGCCAGAACAGAGTCAGGCGATCGCCCTGATTCATCAGGGAATGCAGCGATTACAACCAGAGCGGATTGATTCAATTCAGGTCTATGGGCGGCGACTAGGAGCGACCAGGCCCCTCTGGACAGAAGCACGGCTCCTGGAAGGGCCAACCTCCCCTCCCGACCGTGAACCCGAATTGTCCTTGCAACCCAGGACGATCGAGGCAAAAGGTATGGGCGCTCTGTTGACGGGCTTCGTGCTGGCGGTGATGCTATTCGCTCTGGGTCCCCTGAAAGTGCTCTTTCATGGATTTTTGATCCTGGTACATGAGGTAGGCCATGCAGTGACTCACTGGCTGTTTGGTCGTCCGGCCATCCCCAGCGTGAATCTTCTCTTTGGTGGAGGGATTACGCTGGTGTTCGGTCAATCGCTGTGGCTGATTGTCCTGATTTACCTGGGAATTGCCTTTCTCATTTACCTCTGCTGCTCCTACCCGCGATTGCAAGGGATCCTGGTACTGCTCACCCTGGTTTATACCGTCTGTCTGTTAACACGCACCAACACCATGCTGTCTACCTTGATGGGACATGGCATGGAACTGGTGGCGATCGCAGTCTGTCTTTACTTCTCTACCAGTGGCTACTTCTGTCGCATTCCCGGCGATCGGGCTATCTATGCCATGCTGGGCTTCTTCACATTGTTCAGTGATATGCAGTTTTCCTGGCAACTCAGCCACGATGCCGATTTCCGTGCCTGGTATGAGGGCGGCATCGGCGGCATGATTGATAACGATTTTGTCATTCTCGCTAATGAATACTTTGGAGTGGATTTATCAGCGATCGCCAATATGTTTTTGATGGGTTGCTTACTGGCTCCCGCGATCGCCTTCCTGGCCTTCCGCTATGAAGCCTGGTGGATACGGGGAATCAGCCAATTATTCCAAAAGCAGGGTTAACTTCCCACCCCAAGCTGCTACCTTAAAGCTGCACAACCACTTTTCCACAATTTCGGCCCTGCAACAGGTAATTGACGGCTGAGGGAATAGCCTCCAGTCCTCGAAACTCTGTTGGATCTACAGCAACTTTGAGATTTCCGCTGTAAAACAGTTCCAGCAGACGATCGCAGGCACTGGCAAAATGTTCCCGATAGTGGGGCATGAGAAATCCCCGTACCGAAGCGGCTTTCCAGAAGAGTTTTTGATAAATTCGGGGCTGGGTCACCATTTCAAAGGAACTGGTGTACTCAGAAATGAACCCCACGACCACCAGTCGTCCCCGAATTGCCAAATGCTCCACACAGGTATCAAATACTTGTCTGCCCACACAATCAAACACCAGATCAACACCGTTGGGATACTCTTGCTGTAACACTTCACCCAGATTTTCCTCGCGATAACGAATCACGCGATCGCATCCCAATGCCTGCAACAATGCGGCCTTTGCCTGCGATCCACAGGTGCCAATGACGTGATTTCCAGCGCGTTTAGCCAGTTGTACGGCAATATGGCCTGTTCCTCCTGCCGCTGCTGTCACCAGGACTGTTTCGCCACTCGTCATTTCGCCCACCTGTTCCAGAGCAACCAGAGCCGAAACTCCAGTCGGCAACAGAGTGAGCACTTCCGGTGTCGCGGCT
The DNA here is from genome assembly GCA_037442585.1 of Oscillatoriales cyanobacterium bin_317. Taxonomy (GTDB): domain Bacteria; phylum Cyanobacteriota; class Cyanobacteriia; order Leptolyngbyales; family Leptolyngbyaceae; genus Leptodesmis. Next base: position 10,124 of record JBBIQC010000035.1, on the reverse strand, counting down.
CGCACTTTAATCGCTTGTTCCACCAGAACAGTCTGATATTCCCGGTAGCCGCCTCCCCGGTGAATCGTCGCAACCGCATCCCCAACCTGAACGGTAGACACGGCCTGCCCAACCGCAACGACTTCTCCCACGGCTTCCACTCCCAGATCAAACGGAGGATTCAGGTTGACATAGGGAATTTCGCCGCGACAGACGAGCGTATCAAAACCGCCATTCACCCCTGCAAACCGATTGCGAATCAACAACTCATGGGGTGACAGAACCGGAATTGGACACTCCGCGATCGCAATCGCCGATTGAAAATCCTGGCTCAACTTCTTGGCAACTAGCTTCCGGTAAGTAGTCATTGCAGAGTCCTCACTTCAGGCGACATTAGCCCGTGCGCCACATTGAGCGGCATAGGCGATCGCCAGCCCATCTGCACTGTCATCTGGCGAAGGCGGTTCTGGTAAGCCAAAGATCTGCATGACCGCCTGTTTCATCTCAAATTTGCTGGCTCCATACTGAGCGACCGCTGCCTTCACTTGAGATTGATGCAGAAAGATCGGCTCT
>JBBIQC010000035.1:0-9542 GCA_037442585.1 Oscillatoriales cyanobacterium bin_317 | reverse complement strand
AGCCAGTTCAATCACTCCCATTGCCCGCAATACTTTATTCGCATTGGTATTTTCTCGCCCAAAGAACGGCATTTCCAGAGCAGCCACTTGAGGCGTAAACAGTTTGCATAAATCCTGGATATCAGCCCGGATTTGATCTAGACGTTCATACATTGGCGCATTGGCAACGGTGGTAATCACGCCATATTCCAGCGCTCGATCGCCCTGAATGATGCCAAAGCCAATGCTGGCGATCGCCGGATCAATGCCCAAAATGATGCAACTGTTTAAATCCTCGAAAAGATTCATGGAACTTCTGTTAAATAAACCTTTCTGACACTCTGGTTATAGAGCAATAGTACTACTGGTTCCAGAGATTGTCTGATAAGATTTCGTGATATTCAAGGTTGAAGCTGGACAGCCATAAAACTGGTCTAACCTATCCTGGACTCGCAAAGCTCTCCAGTGTAATCTTTTCAGAAGTTTCCTGTAGCACGTCTAATGGCTGAAGTAATTTGGCTACCAGTTTCCTAAAATAGGTGCTGAAACCGTGACTTGTAATAGCTGAAGTACTTTGCTTCTGGCTATATCAGTTGAACCAAATCAATCAGAAAAAAGAAGAGCATTGAACGCTTAACTTGAAAAAACAAACACATCAACCTTGCTCTTCGGGAATCTACCAATTCTGCCGCATTACCATAACCCGGTGCATCGAGAAAACTGAGTTTTCTTCTAAGAGAAACTACGGTTTTGCAGGCAATCAGTTGCAAAGACAAGTTGAAATGCAATACGTGTGCAACAGGAATATACCCCAGGTAAAGCAAGATGATGATTAACCATTTTGAACATCATCAACCTTGACATCAGTAAAGCCACCAAGTCGTTGCAATCAAGGCAACAAGGGGCATTCTTGATCTGAAATGTAGAGCAATTAAGTAGAGCCTATTAGCCAAGGTGTTAGTCATGGTAAGTGGATGCGCGATCGACATCAGACAGAATAGTTGGATTCATTGGCTGCCTCGGATCAGCGATATGAAGCCCAGACCAGCCAGAACTTTTGATTACAGCCGTGCAGTTCCTGGAGTGGACTACAGTTTTGACAAACTGAGCGAAACCGACAATAGAGGATATATGACGGCTCAAAGAAGAGGCGTTAATGTAGGGGACTATATCCTGTTAGCGCCGGCAGGTGTCGTTAACAAGTATCGAATCCAGAAATTAGAGTATTACTCATCTCCTAATGATATGTGGATTGCTTTCCTGAGCAAGGTAGACAAATAGTTTCCATGCCGCCTCAGTTTGCTTTGCAATATTCTGGCTGATTTTCGTTCCTCAAGACGTATGGCTATTAGCCGCCTAGCCGTTACTCCTTCTGGCATGAATACCATTTCCAGCCTAGTAATTCTTTGCCTTGGCGAAGCAGGCAGTCATCTGAAAATTTGAATGACTTTCGAGTGGAGCGAGTTGTTCGTGCTTATGAGAAGCAGGGAGATCGTCTAATCCATGAATTTCCCCTCAAGCAGGCTAATCTGTCCAAGCTGCAGGAATTGTTTGGCGAATCGGCAGAAAACGAGATGGTAGACAGCTACCCGATTTCAATCTTTCAGGCTGATTATTTGCAACAGCAGTGGCAGATATCTTTTGATTTTGAGGCATTAGACTACTTTTTAGAGTGTGATGCAGTTTAAGGAAATCAATTTCACCCAAGCTTAGGTTAAGGTATATGAAGAAATAGTTCTTCATAGAAAACTTTCTATTCCTATGCTGACCTCAACGGACTTCAGTGGGCTAATTAACGATCGCTTCTTCAAAAACTTCTTCCCCATTCCACCCAGTAATGATCTGAGCTATGGGAAGACCACCCCAGACTTTGTGCTGCCCAATATTACCCAGGGTGGCACCATTCAGTTATCTAGCTATCAACGGCAACAACCCGTGATTCTGGCATTCACACGCATTTTTACAGAGAAGCAGTACTGTCCTTTCTGCTTCCCTCATATCAAAGCCCTGAATGAGCATTATCCAGAATTCCGCGATCGCAACATTGAACTGCTGATGATCACCAGCACCGATGAGCAACAGAGCCAGATTGTCGTGCGAGATTTAGGCTTGCAAATGCCCCTCCTCAGTGACCCCAGTTGCCAGGTATTTCGGGCTTACCAAACAGGTCAGGCATTAGGCGCACCGCTGCCAGCTCAATTCGTCCTCGATCACCAGGGTCAATTACGTTACAAGCATTTGTTTTCCTTCTTAGACCATAATGCCAGTGTAGAAACCCTGCTGGCGGTTCAGGTATAAACCAGGCTTGCCTGGAGAACTGAGGTTTCCATAGGAGAAACTACGGTTCTGAACCTGGATGAGGTTTAAATTGAATCTGAAAAAACAGGCAGAATCTGACCAGTGATGTAAACCGTAACTGATATCAGCAGGGATGTATGAGCCCGATTTCTTCTAAAACCCCTTCTTCCCCTTCTGTTCTGTCTGCCCCACTTCAGTTCACCCGGCAACCGTTCCTGTGGCTGCGTGCTTTCTGGAAATTTTCCCGCCCTCACACCATCATTGGCACCAGTCTCAGCGTCCTCGGCCTCTATCTGGTCGCCCTCTCTACCAGCAATGCATGGCCCGGAACCATCACCCCCCTGCTCCTCGATCCCCAATCCCTCCTCCCCACTCTCCTCGCCTGCCTCGGCGGCAACGTCTACATCGTGGGCTTGAATCAACTGGAAGATGTCGAGATCGATCGCATTAACAAACCCCATCTTCCCCTGGCATCGGGGGAATTTTCTCGTCCACTAGCGATTGCGATCGTGCTGGTGATGGGAGTGCTGGCGATGGGACTGGCCTGGTTAGAGGGGCCATATCTGCTGGCAATGGTGAGTATCAGCTTGCTCCTGGGAACGGCCTATTCCTTACCACCTGTGCGTCTGAAACGGTTTCCCTTTTTAGCCTCATTGTGCATTTTTACCGTGCGGGGTCTGGTGGTAAATGTGGGATTGTTCCTGCATTTCAATTCCGTTAGGGAGCGGGGATTGGAAATGGGGGATTGGGGATCAGGGAGCAGGGAGCGGGGATTGGGAGGGTTCTCATCCTGGGAAAACCTTTCCTTCTCGTTGCCGCCCGTTGTGCTGGCGTTGACCTTGTTTATTCTGGTGTTTACATTTGCGATCGCCATTTTCAAAGATATTCCTGATGCGGAGGGCGATCGCAAGTACCAGATCAGCACCTTCACCCTCAGACTGGGTCAACGGAAAGTTTTTAATCTAGCTCGCTGGGTATTGACGGTAGCCTACGGTGGCATGATCCTGGCGGGATTGGTTGGCCTACCAGGAGCCAATTCCTGGGTGCTGGTCATCACTCATTTACTGGCGCTTGGGTTATTTTGGCAGCGCAGTTTCCAGGTCGATTTACAGGATAAAACATCGATCAGTCGTTTCTATCAATTCATCTGGAAATTGTTTTTTGTAGAGTATTTGATCTTTCCTATTGCCTGTTTATTACACTGATGCGGCTATCACTGAGCCAATACACTATTGCAATATTGCAGTAGTAGCGATAAGCGATCGCGAATTTGCTGCTGTCGTTGCTGAAGGGTATTTTCCTGCCGAGCGGCTTGTAGAAATAGTGCGTCCATATTCAATAACCGCAGTTGCTTGTCGATTTCTACATTGATCGACTGCAATCGATGCTGCAGTTCCGGTTCTAGATGCTGTAAATCCAGGTTCCAAACTTCAGTCTGGAAATAGGTCTGTAATGTAGCGATCGTGCTTTTCACGCGAGAAGCATCCAAAGGACCAATCAGAGTCTTTTGTAACTCCTCTATTGCCTGTTGCAATTGCTGATAGGGCGGCTGATAGACGGAAGGTAACATCTCAGGGGGATAACCAGGATATCTTAAACATACCCTGTTCAGGGCTACCTCCTGCTTCAATTTGAACCAGATGATAGAGATGCCTTAGTCCCTTGCTGGGATTGCAGAAACTCTCGGACAATCTCTTTGACATCCCGCAATTCTCCTTCCACTGCGTAATTCAGACGACGCATCTGATCAGCGTTGATTAGGCCCTGCAGTTCGGCGATCGCCGGAGCCAGAGTGGGATAGCGCTTCAATGTTTCCTCTCGCACGATCGGCACGGCTTCATAAGGTGGGAAATAGCGTTTGTCATCCTGTAGAACCACGAAGCCCAGACGCGCAATTTGACCATCGGTGGAGTTGCCTGCCGTGAGATCAATTTGCTTTTGTAATAGCGCCCGGTAAATCAGACCCAGATCCATAATCTGAGGCGGTTTGGCAAAGGTAAGATTGTAGGTTCTTGCCAGCCCTGGTAAACCATCTTGCCGCTCGGAAAACTCATAGCCAAAACCAGCTCGCCATTGGGGAGTATATTGAGCCGCCTGAGATAGGGTTTGCAGGTTATATCGTCTGGCTTCATCCCCCCGAATCACAATCGCAAAGGTATTTTCAAAGCCCAATCCCGGCATCACAGCCAGCTTGAAGTTTTTAGCATAGCCCTGCTGCAATTGCTGAAATAACACTTTAGGATCGGCGGGAATCTTTTGATTTTCAAACAGCTTGCTAACGGTTGCTGCCGTCCCTGTGTACTCGATATAGGCATCAATTTTGCCAGCCAGGATCGCCTGATGACAGACATAGGAACCGCCCAATCGGGGTTTGCGATCGACTTTCAGCCCCGTCTTGTTCTCAATTTGCTGCGCCAGTAACTCTCCCAGGATATCCTGCTCTGTAAAGTCCTTGGAGGCCACGGTAATATCCGCGTTGCCTGCCGTAGTGGAATTAGAGTGACAGGCCGCGATCGTCAGGGTCACGGACAACAACCCAAAAGCAACAAATCGGTTCACGATCGTCGGTTCTACTCAGTGATTACTCCTGGTGATAACAAAGCATAGCCCAAAACGCTAAGGTTGAAATATATCAATATAACCGTTTGCATGGGAGCGTGATGGGCTTGACCAAGCTGGAACAACAACTAGAACAACTGAGAGCACTGTTTGCTGAAATGGATCGGGCACTGATTGCCTACTCTGGAGGAATTGATAGCACGCTGGTAGCCAAGGTCGCCTGGGATGTGTTGGGCGATCGCGCCTTAGCCGTTACCGCGGTTTCTCCCTCTCTGCTACCAGAGGATTTGGAGGAAGCCTGCATTCAGGCGCAAGCAATTGGGATCGCTCACGAACTGGTGGAAACCCACGAACTGGAAAATCCCAATTACGCTGCCAATCCCACCAATCGCTGCTATTTCTGTAAAAGTGAATTGCACGACACCCTGAAGCCCTTAGCGTTAGAGCGAGGATATCCCTATGTTGTGGATGGCGTGAATGCTGATGATTTAACCGATTACCGACCGGGGATCCAGGCAGCCAAGGAACGGGGAGCGCGATCGCCATTGGCTGAAGTCGGGATCTCCAAGCTAGAAGTTCGGGAGATGGCCAAATATTTAGGCTTATCTTGCTGGGATAAACCTGCCCAACCTTGCCTCAGTTCCCGATTTCCCTACGGTGAGGCGATCACCATGGCTAAACTGCAGCGAGTCGGAAGAGCGGAAGCTTACCTGCGTAAATTAGGCCTGAAAACGCTGCGAGTCCGTTCAGAAGGCGACACTGCCCGTATCGAGTTGCCCCCGGAACAAATTAAGGAGTTTATCCTTACGATCGACCTCCCCCAACTGGTCGCCCAATTCCAATCCCTCGGCTTCCTGTATGTGACGCTGGATCTGGAAGGGTTCCGCAGCGGCAAACTCAACCAGGTTCTGCAAATGGCCAATGCAGGCTAATCTAGACAGCATTACTAGATTGGTAGAGCAGGAGCGCCAATGAGCTGACAAATTAGCAGCCAAATTGAAAGAGTCAGGTGTGAATCCAGCGGATCTATAGTGCTCACCGGACGTAGAAAACTCTGGCATCCATGCCATTCGATTGCAGGAGTTTGCTCATCGCTTCTGCTTCCCTCACTTGCATATAAGGGCCAACAACAACATGAGGGCCACGGGGCTTCTCTCTGCCCTGAATTGCCGCAGGGCTAACCCCCATACCCATCAGACGATTGGCGATCGTATTAAAATCCTCCGTTCGTACCGGGATCACAACCTCATAACGAGCCGCCAGATTAGCATTCCCCGGTATAGCTGTGGTCGGTGGAGTTACCGTCGCCGCTCCCAGAGGTGGACTTCCCATCGGGGCATTCATCGGCACCGTTGGCGGTAGAGTATTGATCGGCATCCCCAGCGGTGGCGCAACAACCGATCCATCCATGGGAGCGTTCGGCAAAGAATTTGTTGGCCCCATCGGTGGCAGTTGCGTTATCGGCGCATTGATAGAGGCATCCGGAAAAGTATTGGTTGGGATTCCTGTTGGGGCGACTGCCGTTGGAGCCGTTACAGACGCTCCAGGGAAAGCACTGGTTGGCATTCCTGTTGGGGCAGGCGCTACTGGCACAGTCCCAAAAGCCGTCGGAGCCGCATTAGGAAATAGATTGGGGGGTGTATCTGCGGTTGGCGCGATCGGCGATGAATTGATGGGATTCCCCGTAGGAGCAGCCATCCCATTACTCATCGGAAATGACATTCCTGTCATCTGTTGTCCGCTGCCTCCCATATTGGCAGAAATGGCCTGCGCTCCAATCCCATAATCTGAGAGTGCCAAAACCCGTTGTTGAGCCGCTGCCGGATTATCAAATGTACCCGCTACAATCACCTGTCGTCCCTGATACATCTGCATGGAAGCATTAGGTTCCAGAAACTTGATCTGCCGCAACAGGTATGGGCTGGCTCCGTAGACAATCACTTGATAAGCCCCTCCATAATAGCCAGTAGCCCCCTGCCCCCCGACAGGATAGGCTGCTGGAGCAGGAGATGCCGGGAGCGCAGGCATCGGTTGAGCCATGGATGGGAAAGCAGCCGGATTGGTGTCGGGTGGAGGGAAACTACCGGGCATTGAAGGTGGCGGCGGCAGTGCCTGCATTTGGGCATAACTCACGGCTGGCACCAATAGCAAACTGGCGATCGCCAGTCCCACGCTCCAACCCAACCGACTGGATCCTTGAATCCTTGAATCTAGACGATTCTCGCTTTGCGCCGCTGACATAGTAACCCCCTCATGGTTTTCTCTGGCAGCCATGTTACACGCAGAATCTGCGATCGACGCATTTGATTATCTGCTTACGGGATTCACGGAGAAACCGTGCCTGCTTAAACAAAACTTCATCAATTCCAATAAATTTATGTGAATTAGAAGAAGGATTCCTGATGTTTTTACTGATTAATCCCGATTGATATTTTATTTAAGCATGGGCAAACGCATCCTGGACTGATGTTGCCACCATAACTCAGACAACGTGGTGCAGCAGTGAAAGACCCGAAATGGCCTGCATAGGGCATTTATAGCTCTCTTTTAGCCCTGATTCTGCGTTTGGGCTAATTGCTGACGTTTTGCAAAGGCTGTTTTGACCGCTAGCCAGAGTTCTTGAATCGTTACATGATGAATATGTTTGGATCTTTTTCTCGTTTTCACGATCGACTGGCCATTCTGACTGAAGACGGGCTACGTATTTCTTACGAGGAACTAGACCGGTTAATTGAAGAATTTAAATCCCGTTTTTCAGCAGGCCGAGGAGTTGCTCTGATTGAATGCGAAAATTCATTAAATTCGATTGTTGCCTATCTGAGTGCTCTTCGTGCTGGTTGTCCAGCGCTGCTAGTCGCCTCAAAACAGCCTGAAGTTAACCAGAAACTGCGGACTCAATTTTCCGCTTTATATGATGTTGATCCCGCCGCCAATCAGGTAACCATCCATCAATCAGGAGCGGCAATTCAGTTACATCCTGATTTAGCGGTTATCCTCTCAACCTCTGGCTCAACTGGAACGGCAAAGTCGATTCGGTTGTCGTACAAAGCGCTTGAGGCCAATGCGAGATCGATCGTCGAATATCTTGCTATCCGTGCAGACGATCGGGCACCTACAACCCTGCCCATGTATTATTCCTACGGGCTTTCAGTGATCAACTCGCACTTATTAGCGGGGGCAACGCTAGTCTTAACGCAGAAGTCCGTCGCTGAACCAGAATTTTGGCAACTCTTTGATGAAAATCGTTGTACAAGTTTTGCAGGTGTCCCTCATAGCTATGCCCTGATTGAAAAAAGTGGTGTAAAAACAGCCGATCGCCAGAGTTTACGGTATGCCACGCAAGCGGGTGGGCGGCTGGAACCCAATCGTGTCAAAGCATTAGCTGAGCAAAGTCAGAAGGAAGGCTGGCAATTTTTTGTCATGTACGGCCAAACTGAGGCAACAGCCCGGATGGCTTATCTACCACCAGACCAGGCATTAGCCAATCCCCACTGTATTGGTATTCCTATTCCAGGGGGTCAGTTTCGCCTGATCAATGATCAGGGAGATGAAATTGAAAACCCAGAGGAAACTGGCGAGCTGGTCTATACAGGTGACAACGTGATGATGGGCTATGCGCTCAGTGCTGCAGACCTCTCTCGTGGCTATGATCTCACGGAATTACGAACAGGAGACTTGGCCCGTCGAAGCAGCAACGGACTTTACTATATTGTTGGCCGGAAAAAGCGCTTTGTGAAGCTATACGGATTGCGAATTAGTCTGGATGAGGTTGATGGCTGGTTACTTGATCATGGCTACAGTGCCGTCAGCACAGGTCGCAATGACACCTTGTGGATCCTGACGACCACGGCGACCAGTGTACCCCTCATTCGCGATTCAGTTGCAGATTGGCTGGGTTTACCTGCAGCTTCAGTTCATGTTGGTGTGATAGAAGCGCTCCCTCGGAAAGCAAATGGCAAGATTGACTTCAGTGAAGTGAGCCGTTTGGCTGACCAGGAAGCTAAAAAACTGGATGCGGCGATCGCGGCTCAGGCTAGAAAAGCGCCCCAAAATACCGTTCGAGATATCTTTGCTGCACGTTTCCCCAACCAGGAGATTACATCAGGGTCGTCTTTCGTCACCCTTGGCGGTACATCCTTAGACTATATCGACATGATGATCGAACTGGAAAAGAGTGTTAGCAACTTGCCACCAAACTGGTATGAGCTAAGCCTTCGTGATCTGGAGCAGCAGCAAGGGAAGAGGAGTTTCTGGCAAAAAATTGAGCCACAAATCTTCCTGCGCTGCCTTGCCATTTCGCTGATCGTGATCGGGCACCTCACAGACTTCGATTACGGGGGAACAGGCGCGGTCTTGTTGTTGATGATTGCTGGCTTTAATTTCTCCCGATTCCAGCTTCCCAATATCATCGCCACTGGATCACCGCGTCCGGTGTTAGCACTCGCTGCGACCATTGCAATTCCAAGTATTGCCTATCTTCTGATAGAACAGACAGTATTCCACAAGCTACATCTTCCATCATTACTGCTATTCTCTAATCTGATTCAAGCCAATGCCAATCAAGGCCTTTCTTATTGGTTTATTGAAGTTTATATACAAATCTTATTGATTGGTGCACTGGTAATCAGCTTAATCCCTAGAAAGTACATATCTAGGGCTTGCTGAGGAAGACTAAAAGGTGTACGAGGATTGTTTTTCATCAAGAT
>JBBIQC010000034.1:0-16757 GCA_037442585.1 Oscillatoriales cyanobacterium bin_317 | reverse complement strand
GACAGATCACGCTGAAGAACGAGTGCAAGGTCTGGCTGCGGAGCCAGCTAACTATTAAATCATTGGACTTTTTCCGTATAACACCCTTGTTAAGCGAATTATCAGGACAGTTTGCATACATCTTCAAAAATTGGGTGTTATCAGGATTCTTTCCATATAAGATCTCCTGGGAAATTAGATTCTCAATAAGTATAAATACTCGAAAAGCAAATCTAATCCCTTTCACCTTGAAGGTGCTCCAGCGCATGGGATGCTAATGAGAAAAAGCAAGGCGGACATACGCCTACCTTGCTTTTTGGGACTGATCGCTTTAGTCTTGCTTGGGCATTAACCAGTCAGTAGTTTCCAGAGTGAGCCGCACTTCTGCCATGCCTGTGTTTTCGTAATGGATGTTTTTGATGGTGCAGGCATAATCCCATCCGGTTGCGTCCGTGATGACTTTGGCGATCGCTTGTTCTAGTGTGCGCGTATCGACTTCCTTCAGCTTGTTTTCCAGTTCCATACCTAAAAATTACCGTGACTATCGTTTGCTATCTTGAGTCGCTCCAACACTTCGGGAACCGGAATCGCACCCAGTTCTCCAGAGGCACGGGTACGGATACTGAGGGCATTGGCTTCTACTTCCTTGGCTCCGACTACCGCCATAACGGGAATTTTGTCTTTCTCGGCATTGCGGATCAGTTTGCCCAGCCGTTCATTGCTGGTGTCGGCTTCCGCCCGAATCCCGATCGCCTGCATCTGAGCCACTACCGCTTTAGTAAAAGGAAGCTGTTCTGCACCTACAGGCAGCAACCGGACTTGGGTGGGCGCTAACCAGAAGGGAAAGTCTCCGGCATACTCTTCAATCAGGATCCCGATCAGTCGTTCCAGGGAGCCGAAGGGGGCGCGGTGAATCATCACGGGACGCTGGCGGCTGCCATCTTCGGCCACATATTCCAACTCAAACCGTTCGGGCAGATTGTAATCCACCTGTACCGTGCCCAGTTGCCATTCCCGATCGAGGGCATCCTGAAAAATGAAATCCAGCTTTGGCCCGTAGAAAGCCGCTTCTCCAATGCCTTCAAAGTGAGGCAGCCCCAGCGTTTCGGCGGCTCGACGAATGGCTCCCTCTGATTTTTCCCAGGCTTCGTCTGACCCGATGTATTTATCAGAATTGGGATCCCGGAAACTGAGACGGGCGCGGAAGTTCTTGAGTTGCAGGCTTTTGAACACGCTCAGGATCAAGTCCACCACGTTGAGAAATTCCTGATCCAGTTGCTCTGGTGTGACAAACAGGTGGGAATCATCCACCGTGAAGCCACGTACTCGCGTCAGGCCACCCAGTTCACCGGATTGCTCGTAGCGGTAGACCGTGCCGAATTCCGCCAACCGCATGGGTAACTCCCGGTACGATCGCAGTTCGCTTTTATAAATCTGAATATGGAACGGGCAGTTCATGGGTTTGAGGACAAAGCCCTGTTCATGATCCCTGGCTTCGTCATCCTCGGCCATCATGGGGAACATATCTTCTTTATATTTCTGCCAGTGGCCGGAGGTCTTAAATAGATCGATCCGGGCAATGTGAGGCGTAACGACGGGAAGATAGCCGCGCTTCAGTTGTTCCTGTTTCAGGAAGTCTTCCAGGAGCGATCGCAAGATTGTTCCTTTGGGAGTCCACAGGGGTAAACCGGGACCAACCGGATCGGCAAAGATAAACAGGCCCAATTCCTTACCCAGCTTGCGGTGATCCCGCTTCAGGGCTTCTTCCTTGCGGCGCTTGTATTCCGCCAGTTGCTCTGGTGTTTCCCAGGCCGTACCGTAGATTCGCTGCAACTGGGCTTTGGTTTCATCCCCGCGCCAGTACGCTCCCGCCACGCTTTCCAGGTCAAAGGCATCGGGATTCAGGTATGCCGTATTCTCAACGTGGGGGCCAGCACACAGATCCCACCACTTATCGCCCAGATGATAGATGGTGATGGGTTCTTCCAGTCCTTCCAGAATTTCCAGTTTGTAAGGCTCCTGAATTGCCTTGATGCGGCGTTCCGCTTCCTCCCGACTGACTGCCTCCCGCACCACGGGCAATTTTTGCCGAATAATTTTGACCATCTCTTTTTTAATGGCCTTCAAGTCCTTCTCCGTGAACGGTTCTGGACTATCAAAGTCGTAGTAGAACCCGTAGTCAATCCAGGGGCCGATCGTTACCTGGGCTTTAGGGAACAGTTTTTGCACGGCCATTGCCATCACATGGGAGGCGGTGTGACGAATTTTCTTCAGCGATTCCGACTCGCTGGTACGAGGCAGATGAATTTTTTCAGGCTGTTGATTTTCTTCCGCAGCAGACATGGGATAACTCCAATTTTCAAACGCTTTCAATGAACCAGAGACAGAAGCAGGGGGCTGACAATTCTCGCCCCTAAATAGTTCGCTGACCTCTGCTGCCAGCAACGGAATTAGCCCATTGAGTCCGGAGTTCCCAGAAAACCATCTGTTCCAGGTGATGACTGAACAATTACCCAGTCTAACGTATGTGGGAAGGCACAGTGCATCTTAGCTACCCGGAATCTTGCCAAGCTCCGGAGCTACTGGTTAATCATAATTTTTTGTTAAGAGTTACTTAAGTTACAACTTTTCCCAAAACAGACGAACTCCCACGAACATCGGCCCTGCAGCCAGGTAAAGAATGTTTAAGAAGCTGAAAAGGCGCTAAGATAATATGAGAGCAGACCGTAAATTTATCTAGATTTAAAATATGTCCTACTCCAATCCTGCAGATTCAGAGCTGCTGAAATCCCTTCTGGAGCCGCTGCTTGATGATTTTCAGTTCTGGTTTGCGAGGTCACGTTCTTTTTTTGAAAACAATGAAGTGCCATTTTTGACCAATGATCAGCAAGCTGACCTGCTAGCCAGGGTAGTTCAGGCGGAACAGGAAGTGAATGCGGCTCAAGCGTTATTTAAGGCTACGGGTGGACAGGTCGGTGTCGAACCATCCGTAATGATGCCCTGGCACGCCATTGTTTCCGAGTGCTGGAAGGTCGCCAGTCATTTTTATTTAGAAAAATCTGTACAGGCGGACACTTAAGAAGTAGGGCAAATTTTGAGACACTCGAAGATCCTTCCCTAATTTCTTTCTGCGTTTGACCGGGGTTATGCGTTTTCTAACTTAAGCGGCCTGGAACTGAGGAACACCCTATGCTGTTACATTTGCTTTACATTATCGCCTTTACCACACTGGCTGTAATAGCAGTGGCTAATTTGATTCGCAATTTAGTGACTTTAGGGATAGACTCGCAGCGTTTCTACCCACCATCCCGGGGGAATGGAAACTCTGCGTTCAGCCATTCCCGTCAACCCGTTCCCCATCCCGAATTTTTAGATGATTCAGGAAATGTCATTAACGAACCCTTGCTGGTGATGCGATCGATGACGGTCGAAGATGCGCGGGAACGTCTGGATGCCCTGTATGAATCGTCTCCGGGAACCAGTAACCTCAATAGCGAACCCCGCGATGAGGCTTGATGCTTCCAGGCGCGATCGGTAGAAGTCACTACTCCTTGTTGATTGGTAAGCTGACAAGGCATGGCTGAACCAAACCAAGCGGATTCAGACTCTCATCCTGTTGCTGCAGGGGAGTCTTCAGAGGCAAATTCGTCATCGGCTTCTGCACCACCGCGATCGAAATCCTTTTTCAGGCCCGTTGTGGATGCCTGGAAAGCGTCGTCTGAGTTTGTAGGTGGATTGCTGCCCCTGGATCAGGTGGCTCAGACGTTCGCGCATTGGTTCAGTGTCAGTGATGCGGAAGTGGCGGAGATTTTGGCTACCGTTCGGGCGGAATTGCCGACAACGGAAGCATTGCTATTGGGCAAACCTCAAGCCGGAAAGAGTTCGATCATCAGAGGATTAACGGGGGTTTCAGCGGCAATTGTCGGTCAGGGATTTCGCCCTCATACCAAACATACCCAGCGCTACGACTATCCCAGCAGTGATTTACCATTATTAATCTTTACCGATACGGTAGGTCTAGGAGATGTGAGCCAGGACACTCAGGCGATCATTCAGGAACTAATGGGGGAACTGCAAGAGCAGAGCAACCGTGCTCGGATTCTCGTGCTGACGGTAAAAATTACAGATTTCGCCACCGATGCCCTGCGCCAGATTGCCCAACAGCTTCGCAAGGAGCATCCAGAGATTCCCTGTTTGCTGGCTGCGACCTGTTTGCATGAATTGTATGCTCCAGAAGTTTCTGAGCATCCATCCTATCCACCCGATGCTGTTGCCATTAACCGGGCCTTTACCGCCATCCAGGAGACATTTCAGGGCATTTGCGATCGCTCCGTTCTGATCGACTTCACCTTAGAAGAAGATGGCTATACGCCCGTATTCTATGGCCTGGAAGCCTTCCGGGATGCCTTAACTGACCTCTTACCAGAAGCCGAAGCCCGCACCATTCATCAGTTACTGGATGACGAAGTCGGCAAGCAACTTGGCAACCTTTATCGAGATGTAGGCCGTCGCTACATTCTGGCCTTCTCGGTTACGGCAGCGACGATCGCCGCTGTTCCCCTGCCCTTTGCTACCATGCCCGTCTTAACGGCGTTGCAGGTTTCTATGGTGGGTTTACTGGGACAACTTTACAATCAAACCCTGACTCCCTCTCAAGCGGGGGGCATCGTCAGCGCGATCGCCGGAGGATTTGTGGCCCAGGCGATCGGGCGAGAGTTGATCAAATTTATTCCTGGCCTTGGCAGTGTGATCGCCGCGTCTTGGGCTGCCGCTTACACCTGGGCCTTGGGAGAAACCGCCTGCGTCTACTTCGGTGACTTAATGGGTGGCAGAAAACCGGATCCCAAACGAATTCAAGCCGCGATGAAAGAATCCTTCGCCGCTGCCAAAGAACGGTTTAAAGGAATTAAGTGATAGTAAAGTATTCATCTCTAACTATCCAAAAGAAATCCCATGACACCTGACGAACTTACCAGCGTTGTTACGGCTCACCAAGTTGCTATCTCTCGTCATGATGCAGAAATGGCAGAAATTCGACAAATCTTAGCTGCCACTGCACGACAAACTGCTGTTAACCAGGAAGCGATCGCTAACCTCACCGCAAGCATCCACGAATTGCGGAACTTGGTCGCAGATTACATCCAGGCACGCTCTGAGCAGTCATAACCCATAGAAATAGAAAAGCTAGAGTGTTTCAAGTGCTGCTCTAGCTTTTCTATGGTTTATCCTGTCCTACCGATGGCCGTTCCGTCCGTTCCGAATGGGCGTACCGCAAGGATAAGTGGCGATCGCTGGTGCGCGAACCACTTTTTCTTCCAGCCCAGCAACGGGAATGGGAGAAGTGATAAAGCGATCGGGATCGGTTTTAGCGGCCATGTAATCCTGACGCAGTTTTTCTACCATGGCGGGACGCCGATCGTACAACCGTTTCAGCGGACGAGGAGGACACTGGTTGACCACATAGGCGGTGATAATTGGCAGGGCGATCGTGCTGTCGGTATAGCAGACGATCGTGTTCGGCAGTTCCTCCGGATCGACCTTGCCCCAACTCACGGCTTCATTGGGTGTAGCACCAGACAACCCGCCGGTATCAGGACGGGCATCCGTGACCTGGATGAAATAGTCGTGGCCTCGTTCTTCCAGACCTAATACTTCATGCAATTGGGGTTGAGTTTGCAACAGGAAATTTTTGGGACTGCCACCCCCGATGATCAAAGCGGCACTCTTGCCTGCCACATCGGGATTACCTGTTTCACGGGCGGCATAAGCGATCGCGGCTGTCTCATTGACATCCAGGGAGGGATCCAGCATCAACTGGGAGCCTTCCAATGCCAGGGCCGCAATGTTCATGCCGATCGAGCTATCTCCGGGCGAAGAGGTATAAATCGGGACTCCACATTCATAAGCGGTGGCCAGCAAGGAGGAATTCTTAACACCCACTTGCTTTTCAACTTCGCGCACATACTTACCCAACAGGTAATGAAACTCTGCCGTACTCATCCGCTTTTGAAACGGTTCAGCCCGCAGAATTTCCCGAATAAAAGCATCCGTCTCCAGCAGTACATCGTAGCCAAACACAATGTCATAGATGCGGATTCGGCCTTCCTGACGCAGCTTCACATCATCCAGGAAGGGACTGCTGGCAAACAAATCCAGGCCCAATCCGTAGTGCAGATCATGGTACAGATTTGCGCCTGTGCTGATAATCCAGTCTACGAAGCCATTCCGCATTAACGGAGCCAGCACCGAAACTCCAAATCCGGCGGGGGTCATGGCTCCCGAAAGACTGAGGCCAACGGTAACCCCCTCCTTCATCACTTCTTGGGTGAGTAAGTGGCAGATTTCGCGCAACCGGGCAGAGTTATAGGCTGTGAAATAGCCATCAATTAAATCCACGACACTGATTTCGGCAGGCATGGGGGAGGGTGCGATTTTGCGACTGAGAAGTTTTGACATCTTTGCACTCCGAATGGGATGAACGGCATAAAAAGTAAGTGAAGAGAACAAGCAGCATGAGCAAATAGCTGATCCACCTTGCTCAGCAAGGGTCACAGCCCATAGATATAGATAAAGACAAGTCACGCTGCATCCTGTCCAGAAAACTCTGGTACTGCTATCCAGAACGCCTCACTGATCTAGCGGTGCTAGATAAACCAGGTTCAGTTAGAGAATCGGAGTTTTTTCATCCGAAAAACTGTGTTTCTAAACTTGAACAAGGTTTAGAACAGCGAAACTCGTCTGATTAATCAACCAAGCTCAGGTAGAAAATTGGATTTTTTCATCGAAAAACCCATACTTCTGAACTGAAACAAGGTTTAATTGCAAAATTCTCATTGTGAGAATCTGACCGACCCAGTTTGCCAAGGCAGGGAGCCAGATAAGGGGGCTAGAGCCCAATCAAACAACTCCCTGGTTGCAAACCTGAAGTTACAGGCCGATCAGTTCATACTGGGAGCTTCACACCGATCAACCCAGGATAGCGCGGGGTCGCACTGCCGTTTCCGCTTGAGCTTCATTTCCAGATACCAAAGCAGATGGTATCCCGTCAGGGAAAGGGTTTTCAACGCTTCTCGTGTATCCTTCAACTATTGACTCCTTTAATTTAGCACCAATGGTTTGGGATACTCTTCACCAATTTGAAGGATTTTGTCTGTTTATGACAAGAGGCCACTGGTCTGGTAGGACGATCCCACTTAAGATTCCCAGTCATCCTGTAGAAAATTACCATAAGCTGGTAGTAGCCGTGCAAACCCTCTGCCATCCTTTTTGAAAGTATTTCCTGAAATGACTCATTCTGCTTCCAGTGCTGCTTTTACGATCGCCTCCTCTCACCCTTCCAGTCCCCCAGACCATTGGCCCACCTTTGAAGACATGCTGTATCAATTGCACCAGAACGGAATTTACCTGCATCCTCATCAACTCGCTGAGTTTTTACTGCGACACGGGTTGCCAGTGGATTTAGAATATGTTCCTCCTCACCTGAAACAGAAGGCGATCGCCATTAACAGTAACTACCAGGGAGATATGGCCCGGTTAGAAGAACGAGACGACGGCCCCTGGTATTCTGAACAGTTGGGGATTAGGGATTAGGGATTAGGGATCGGGAATCGGGGATTGGGGTGAACAGGCGATTAATTGCGGTTGTTTTTTGAGTGTTCAGACAACTCTGAGTTGAGAATTGGAATTTAGAACTGAGAACTTAAAACTTTTCTTTGTCTCGTACCGTTGTCTGGAGAAGTGTTGTTAAGGGGGTGTTATGAGCGAATCGTTGGAGTTAACGGGATTGGAGAGGGAAAACGCCGGATTGCTGAACCCAGAACAGTACAAGCGTAAGATGCAGCGGCGTAAGGAGGTGCAGGAACAGCGGTTGGCGGGAATGACGGTGGAGAAGGGGCTGGTGATTGTCCATACGGGAAACGGCAAGGGCAAGACGACAGCGGCTTTGGGTATGGTGCTGCGATCGCTGGGGCATGGGTACCGGGTGGCGATCGTCCAGTTTATTAAAGGAGCCTGGGAACCGGCAGAAAAGGCGGCTTTTTCTCCCTGGTCAATGGCGGCGGATGGACAGTCTCCCCAGTTAGAATTTCATGCGATGGGAGAAGGCTTTACCTGGGAAACCCAGGACAAGGAGCGGGATACTCAGATGGCGCAACGGGCCTGGAAGAAAGCGCTGACGTTTATTCAGGATCCGGAGTTCAAACTTGTCTTGCTGGATGAAGTGAATGTGGCGCTGAAACATGGATACCTCACAGTCGAGCAGGTGTTGGCTGGCCTGGAGCAGAAACCGGAGGATGGGCATGTGATTTTGACCGGACGAGGTGCTCCCGCGGCCTTGTGCGATCGGGCCGATCTGGTAACAGAAATGACTCTGATCAAACATCCATTTAAGGAACAGGGTGTTAAAGCTCAACCAGGAATTGAGTATTAACGATATGTCGAGTGAAGCCATCGAAATTTTGTCTGCAGAAGAGATCCGCCGCACCATGACCCGGTTGGCCTCTGAAGTGATCGAACGATCAGGAGATTTATCCCAATTGGTGTTATTGGGAGTTTACACGCGGGGTGTACCGCTGGCCCGGATGATGGCGCGGCAAATTGAGGCGTTAGAGCAGGTGGCGGTTCCCTTGGGAGCGATCGACATCACCTTCTACCGGGATGATCTGGATCAGATCGGCATTCGGACTCCTGCCAAAACTGATATCCCCTTTGATTTGACAGGTAAAACGGTTGTGCTGGTGGATGATGTGATTTTTAAAGGGCGCACTGCACGGGCTGCTCTGGAAGCAGTGAAAGATCACGGTAGACCTGCCACGATCCGGTTGGCAGTTCTGGTCGATCGGGGCCATCGGGAATTACCCATTCATCCTGACTTTATTGGTAAACAGCTACCCACGGCCAGTGATGAAACTGTGAAAGTCTATGTGCAGGATATTGATGGCCGGGATGGAGTGGAATTGATCAAGCCTTGAAAGGTAGAAGTATGGATTTATCAGCAGAAACTCAGACTCGCAAAGCGGATCATCTGCGCATCTGTCTGGAAGAAGATGTGCAATTTCGGCAAACGACCAGCGGATTAGAGCGTTATCGATTTGTTCACTGTTGTTTGCCGGAACTGGATTTGCGTGATGTGGATTTAACCACTCACTTTTTAGGAAAAACTCTTTCCAGTCCGCTGCTCATTTCCTCCATGACGGGAGGTACCGAGCAGGCAGAAATGATTAATTTCCGATTGGCTGCCGTCGCTCAAGAATATGGTTTGGCAATGGGAGTGGGTTCGCAACGAGTGGCGATCGAAAAACCAGAGGTGGCTAAAACGTTTGCGATTCGTTCTGTTGCGCCAGATGCTCTGTTGTTTGCCAATTTGGGTGCGGTGCAGTTGAACTATCAGTATGGGATTGAACAATGCCGTAAAGTGGTGGACTTGTTGGAAGCCGATGCGCTGATTTTGCATCTCAATCCAATGCAGGAATGTGTGCAAACTAAAGGCGACACCAATTTTGGCGGATTGCTGGAAAAAATTTCCGTGTTGTGTGAAAAACTGCCTGTTCCCGTGATTGCTAAAGAAGTCGGTAATGGCATTTCTGGAATCATGGCTGAGAAGTTAATCCAGATTGGTGTCAGCGCGATCGATGTGGCTGGCGCGGGCGGCACCTCCTGGGCGAAGGTCGAAAGTGAACGAGCTAAGGATGAACGCCAACGCCGATTAGGAGCCACCTTTGCCGATTGGGGGCTGCCAACTGCCGAGTGTATTACCTCCATCCGGGCGATCGCTCCTACGATCCCTCTGATTGCCTCTGGTGGTCTGCGAAATGGTCTGGATGCGGCAAAAGCGATCGCGCTGGGAGCCGATCTGGCTGGAATGGCGATGCCCTTTTTGCAAGCGGCGCAAGAGTCAGAAGCGGCCCTGCAACAGCTTGTAGAAATCCTACGAGCAGAAATTTCCATTGCCCTTTTTTGTACTGGCAACGCCACCATCCTGGATTTGCAGCGATCGGGAGTTTTGCAGAAGCCAGTGTAGGCAGATTACGACAAAACGATGGGTTATCCACACCGGATCTTCTTAAGTAGATTTGACAGGATGAAAAGTGTAATCGGAGGGTACTTCAATGAACTTTTCAGTTGAGTCAATTTATAACTGGTATCGTGACGTAATCCGCAATCCTAAATACCGTTGGTGGATTATCGGCGCATCTTTGCTGTATCTCATTAGCCCCATTGATATTTCTCCTGACTTTCTGCCCATTGTTGGTTGGATTGATGATGGCGTGGTTGCTACACTTCTGGTTGCCGAACTCTCACAGATATTGCTCACTCGACTCAAGGGCGGCAAAGCTGAGAATTCTGCTGAAGCCGCTGCGACGACTGGGGAAACTGCCAAAGATGTCACAGTGGATGTTAACGCGGTATCTGTTAAGTAATTGCCAAACAAATCACTGGGAAATGCGAAAGCCCTGGACTTGACCGGGGCTTTCATCGTTTTGGAGCGTTGCAATTGATACAGTTTACTCGCGATCGTTCATTTCGAACGACTGAATTCTGTAAAGCTACTTAAAGATTTCTGAACTGCTACAAGTAATGCGTAACTGCATCCGATGGTATCTGGCGCGTCTGGCTTTTAATCGGGCCTGCCATTCCCGAATTTCATTGGCTTGACGCAAGGTTTTGGGAGTGTAATAGCCACTGGAAGGCGGATCGATGGGTAATTCGGGTTGGGTGGTAGGGCGCGATCGCACATCGTTCATACAGTTTTCCAGATCTTTCCAGTGAGGCTCCAACTGCAGAGCTGTCAAAACATCTGCTGCTGACTGATATCGCTCCTGTGGAGAAATCTTCAGCATCTTACTCAACACTTTGGCAAAATGATCATCCACAGTGATGTGATCTTGCCAGCGTACCTCACCCGTTGTGAACTCATAGTCAAACTCCAGCGGTGACTTTCCAGAGAGTAAATAGAGACAGGTAATGCCGATCGCGTAAATGTCACTGGAGTAGACCGGACGAGAGGCCAACTGTTCTGGAGGAGCAAACCCTACCGTACCGACAAACTGAGTGGTAGAGGGTTTGGCGCTCAGATCGCTCGCTTGAGCAATATATTCCTTAACTGCTCCAAAATCGATCAGCACCAACCGTCCGTCATCTTTACACCGGATCAGATTGGGGGGTTTGATATCTCGATGAATCACCCGATTGCTGTGAATATACTGCAGTAATGGTAAAACTTCTCGCAGAAATTGCTTGACCTGAAACTCAGAAAATGGCCCGGAACGCCGAACTTCTCTGGCTAAGGTATAACCGCGAATAAATTCTTGAACCAGATAAAACTCGCCATCTGACTCAAAGTAGTCTAAAAGCAGGGGAATTTGAGCATGGTTCCCTAACTTGGCCAGGGTTGTCGCTTCTTGCTGAAACCGTTGTCGTGCCCGGTGTAGGGCCAGCGTATCATTGACTTTAGGACAAAGTTGCTTAATCACACAGAGCGGTTGTCCTGGTAGGGCAAAATCCCTGGCCAGGAATGTGACCCCGAAACCACCACGCCCCAGCACTTTCAAGATCTCGTAGCGATCGCGAAATCGGTGCTGAGACCCACAAATCCTACCCAGAGGGGTCTGGCGCACACTATCGGTACGGAAATTAGTTAAATCAGCAAGCGAAGAATCCATCACGTACCCGTTAGCCGGATGAGCATTTCCATTCTCTCCAGTCTAGAAACAAAGCAAACCCTCTGAGTCAAATCTTTAAAGTTACTTCAGTCGAACGGTCATAGTGTGACTTCCAACCACAATTACCGTTTATTCATTGACAACCCTGCTTCCCTGAAAGTAACAAACTGAATGGGCAATAACTCAAATCAACCACGCTTTGTCAGGATTCCCAATAGTACGGCTGCGTAATCATCTCCGTCCGATTTCCATCTCTGCCAGGTTTTGTATCACCACAAGGTACTGGCGAACCATCCCTTTTTTATGCTGTTGGGTTAACATTTCCTGATTTAAACCAAGTTCAGCTAGAGAACTGGAGTTTTCCTATAAAAGAAACTACGGTTCTGGACTTGGACAAGGTTTATATTGGCTTGTGAAAGCTCAGGAAAAAATTTGTCGCTGCAACTCCAATAACTGCCGAATGCCAACTTCGGCGAGATCCAGAATTTGATTTAACTGGGCGCGGCTAAAGGCTCCTGCTTCTGCAGTTCCCTGCAATTCAATCAACTCTAATTTCTCGTTCATGACGACATTAAAGTCGGTGTCGGCTTTTACATCCTCGTCATAATTCAAATCCAGCAGTGCTTCATCCTGAATCAGACCAATGGAAATGGCAGCAACCTGGTGGATGAGGGGCGATCGCTCCAGTTCCCCAGTTTTCAACAATTTTTGAATTGCATCTTGCAAGGCTACATACCCACCTGTAATGGCAGTTGTCCGGGTTCCAGCATCAGCCTGCAACACATCCGTATCAATAATAATGGTGCGTTCTCCCAGAGCGGTCATATCCAGCGTCGATCGCAGGCTGCGACCTACCAACCGCTGAATCTCCTGGGTCCGTCCAGAGAGCCGCATAAATTCCCGTTCCTGACGTTCCAGAGTGGCCGTTGGTAACATCCGATATTCCGCGGTTAACCATCCCTGGCCTTTCCCCTCTAAAAACCGGGGAACTTTGGGTTGAATCGTCGCCGTGCATAGAACCTGGGTTTCTCCACAGCGAGCTAATACAGAACCCGCCGCGAACCGGGTAAATTGCCGCTCAAAACTTACGGGACGGAGTTGATTGGCCTGCCGACCATCAGGACGCTGCCATACCATTGCCTAGCCTCAAGGTTTTTCACTCAGCAAGAATACCACTGCACTGTCCGCGATCGCAGAGTCAGGATAAAATTTAAGGGCAGGGGCATCACAAAATGTAGCGTTAAGCAGGATTGATAATTGCAAAAGTACGCTATATTTTGCCTATTCCAAAGTCCTCGTTCGTGGTTGAGCTGAGAAAAACCTATGGTCTCCCAGGTAGAAGCCCCAAGCCTTGATTCGGTTCGTCGTCTTGCTCCTTCGGTGGAGGGATTAGTGCAAGTGTTCACCTGCACCCATCGCAACTTTTTTACGAATGTCATGGGGCAGGCACTGCGGATTGCTGGTCAGGGTACTCCGGTGCTAGTCGTACAGTTCCTGAAAGGGGGAATTGACCAGGGATTTGAGAATCCAGTGCAGTTGGGGCAGAATCTCCACTGGATCCGCTGTAATCTGCCCCGTTGTATTGATACACCCCATCTGGATCCGGAGGAGGTGCGATCGCTGGTAGACCTCTGGCAGCAAACCCAGGTCGTAATTCTGGAGAAAAAGTACGATCTGGTCGTTCTAGATGAGTTGAGCCTTGCCATTCACTTTGGCTTAATTTCAGAAACCGAAGTTCTATCCTTTCTGAACAAACGGCCTCGTCAGGTGGATGTTATTTTGACCGGGCCAGAAATGCCTAAATCCATTCTGGAGGTAGCCGATCAGATTACTGAGTTGCGGCGGAGCCATCAGCCTTAAAGGAAGGGAAAAACGGTGTTCGTAATCCTTAACCAATTGATTCTTGTCGAAATGGGGCAGGTATACTAAACTCTTCCAAAACGATAGGGGATTAAATCAGGTGACATACGTTTCACAGAAGTCGGTGCCCAATCCAACTCCTGAAGAGGCTGACTATTCAGTACTCCTGGATCCAGGATTGATTCGCGCAGCCCGGATCATTTACACGACCTACTACGAAGTTCACCCGGAATTGATTCAGCGCCCTTTGGGGGTTGCGATCGATCGGTTTACCCATCGCGGTAAACTGATCTTTTCCGGTAAGCCTGTCTTACTGCCCCAAGAGTGCTTTGTTCCGTTCAGCCAGATTGAGTCAGATCTTTACTCGTAAGAAATCTTCTGAGGAAAAAGATTCTGGTTAAGCACCTTCCAGGCCAGGAACATCGATGCTCATGATCCTCTCATGACTCCTGTTTGCAATGGATGTTCTGCTCACAGCTTTTGTTTATTTACTGGTGTTCGCCCTGGGAGCGTCAGTCGGCAGTTTTTTAAGTGTGGTCATTCATCGGATTCCGGCAGGGGTATCCATTCTGGTTCCTCCCTCTCGCTGTCCAGTCTGCCATCATCAGCTTAAGTGGCAGGAAAACGTGCCGATTTTGGGATGGATTCGGCTTAAAGGTCGCTGCTCAAGTTGTCATACAACCATTCCAGCCCGTTATCCCTTGCTAGAGGCCGCCTGTGGCGCGGTTTTTGTGCTGTTGTTTTGGATGTTTGGAGTGTCCTGGCCAACGTTGGGATACTGGATCTTTTTCAGTTGGTTATTGGGTTTATCCCTGATTGATATTGATATCATGACCCTGCCGAATGCCCTGACGCAATCCGGATTGGTGGCAGGATTGATCATGCGGGGTGTGGCAGGCGCGATCGCTACGGCTTCCTGGACTGGCGGGCTAACGGCCGGCCTGGAAGGAGTCGTAGGAGCTGTAGTAGGATTGTGGCTCCTGGATATGATTGCCTTTGTTGGCTCTGTAGCTCTGGGGCAGACTGCAATGGGTGGCGGAGATGCCAAACTAGCCGCCATGATGGGAGCCTGGTTAGGCTGGCAGCAGTTGCTCCTGGCGGGATTTCTGGCTTGTGTGGTGGGAGCATTTGCTGGTGGGGGGGCGATCGCGATCGGCCTCTTAAATCGCCGCCAACCTTTTCCCTTTGGCCCCTTTCTCGCTTTGGGAGGACTTATCGCCGCCATTTGGGGACAGGCGATCGTTCATCTCTACGTCCAAACTTTCTTTCCCACTATTTAACGGGCGGTGGAGTGATAAATATGACCCTGTGTTCTCCCTCGAGTTGGGCTTTGAGGGATTGCGGCACTGGACTTCTAATGGAGGATAAAACCTGTAAAGCCTTGGTGGATAAGCATTTTATGGATCTAAGTCTTGATCGCCTGAAATTCTTTTTCAGTAAGGGTTTCAGACTGCCACCCTCCTTTTAGAGACCAGTGCCAGTTTCACTACTACTAGATTTAGTGTGTTAAGAAACGTGCGCGTTTGCCCTAGATCCAAAATCCGATGACTTGACGGATTGGCGATCGCAAGGCATGATAAGAAATGCTTAAGGGGCTATAGCGCAGTTGGTAGCGCACTTCAATGGCATTGAAGGGGTCAGCGGTTCGAATCCGCTTAGCTCCATTTCTCTTTTGTTGTCCATTAAAGAGCTATTTGCTTAGTGATGCAGAAAAGTTCTGAAAAGGTTGGTGTAGGGGCAGTCTCAATGAGACAGGAGTAGCCTGGGTGGGGCGACTTGTGAGATGCTCAAGTTCCCCAACTCAAAGCAAAATCATGCAAACGCCCCACCTGTATACTCAGCTAATCGACCAATTGCGTCAATGGATCACACCGCAAGATCAACGGCATCTGCAAGGAGTGGCGGAAGCAGTGGCAGCAATCCTACAATCAGGAAGTGCCTGCCTGAACCGATGGATTCCGTTTTTGAGCCATCGCGACTGCACCGCTCGCAGTCATCTGGAACGACTGAGCTATCTGACGCACAACGCGGCTATCAATGCCGAGACGTTCTACCTACCGTTGCTGCACCAATTTCTGCAAACCTTTGCAGGCACAGACTGGCTGCTGACGATCGATACCAGTCTGTTATGGGATCAGTTCTGCCTGGTTGAGGTCTGCCTGGTCTGGGGCGGACGCTCGATTACCCTGGCGCAAGTCGTATTGGAGCATGGTAGCGCCACGGTCGCCTTTGAGGATTATGCGCCGCTGTTAGAGCAAGCATTGCGGGTCTTGCCGGCTGCGAGTCGCGTCACCTTGCTGGCAGATCGAGGGTTTGAACATGGTGAATTGATGCGCTGGTGTGAGCGGCACCACTGGGCTTGGTTCATTCGCGTCAAGGGCAATCTGCAAATCAGGTTCGCCAATGGCATCACTCAAAGCGTCGAGGCGCTCTTTCCGCCTGCTGAACAAGCCTATCTCTTCTCCAATGTCACCGTGTTGGGCGACATCCACGCCCATCTTGCCACGGCCACGATTCCCACCGCGTCAGAACCTTGGGCGGTGCTGAGTGACCAACCGCCTTCGCTGCAAACCTTCGAGCGTTATGGCAAGCGCTTTGGCGGGATTGAACCCCATTTTCACGATTACAAGTCTGCTGCGTTCAACATCGTCGAGTCGCATCTGCGCGATGCCTGAACTGACCCCCAAATTTCGGACAGGGAGCTAAGAGCAGTATTCTTGTTCTATAGGAGGGGTAATTATGACCAGCAACCGTCGTCAATACAGTGCAGAGTTCAAAGCTAGAGTGGTGCTGCAAGTGCTTAGTGGAGAGAAACCCCCCAGTGACCTGTGTCGGACTCATAAGTTGCATGTCAGTGTGTTGAATCGGTGGCGCAAGGAATTCCTGGAGCAAGCGGCCAGCATTTTTGAGCGGGAGGACACGCACAGTGAGGCCGAGCAGAAAATTGCCGAGTTGGAGCGACTGGTGGGGCAGTTGACGCTGCAGTTAGAAATTGCAAAAAAAGCTGCGAGCACCTGGAGCCTGGACAAAAACGGGAGGCGGTGATGCAGTTAAGCCAGGAGTATCCCGTCGCCACGGTCTGCCAGGTGCTCAACTATCCCCGCAGCCAAGTCTACTACCAGTCGCAATCACAGTCCGATGACAGTGCGATCAAAGATGCGATCGTGGCTTTAGCGGGACAATATCCCACCTACGGGTATCGTCGGATGACAGCGATGTTGCAGCGCCAAGGACAAGTGGTGAATCATAAACGAGTGG